>NZ_JBHUGY010000035.1:0-116005 GCF_042682105.1 Mesorhizobium calcicola | reverse complement strand
GCGACCACCGAGCAAGTGGCCGGGATCGTGGCACTTTGCGCCAGCTCGGAAATCCCGATCGTTCCCCAGGGCGGCAACACCGGGCTGGTAGGTGGCGCCACGCCTGACGCGAGTGGCAAGGCCGTGGTCGTGTCAATGTCGCGGTTGAGCCGTGTCTGCGGCTTCGATCCTGAAAACAACACGGTCACCGTCCAAGCTGGCTGCGTGCTGCAGACCCTTCAGGAATATTGCCGCGACCGGGATCGATTGTTCCCGCTATCGCTTGCGGCGGAAGGCAGCTGCACAATTGGGTGGCAATCTTGCCAGCAATGCCGGCGGATCGCAGGTGTTGCGGTACGGCACAATACGCGAACTGACGCTGGGTCTCGAAGTCGTCACCGCTGACGGGGAGATATGGAACGGCTTGGCGGCCTGCGAAAAGGACAACACGGGGTACGACCTGAAGTCATTGTTCGTGGGCAGCGAAGGGACGCTAGGCATTATCACGACCGCTACGCTGAAGCTTTTCCCGCTGCCCCCGAATGACCCAGACGGCGCTTGTGGCGACAAACGGGATGGCGAGCTGTGTCCAGCTGCTCATCCGACTTCAGACGCAAATTGGGTCGAGTTTGACGGCATTCGAGGTCATGGCGAATGAGTGCCTGAAACTGGTCACATCACAATTTCCGCAGCAACATCTGCCTTTCGACGGCTCCTCAGTCGATGCGCCCTGGTTCGCCTTGCTGGAACTGTCCGGCAGCCAGGACCGGGAAGGGCTGGGCGAGTGCCTAGAAACCATGCTGGGCGACGCTTTGGAGGCGGGTGAGATTTGCGACGCGACCATTGCGACGAGCGTGGAACAGGAGCGGGCCTTTTGGCATCTTCGCGAAAGCATCACGCTAGCGCAGGCCAAGGGCGGCAAAGGCATCAAGCACGACATCGCGCTTCCGATCTCGAAAATCCCCGAATTCGTCGAGGAAATGGACCGGAACCTTTCGACGACATTCCCTGGCCTGTCGGTAATGCCGTTTGGGCATCTTGGCGACGGTAACCTTCACTACAACGTCGGCCCCTCTCCGAGGTTCGCAGAGGATGCCCTACAGCGCAGCCATGATCGGATTTATGTGATGGTGCACGACGCCGTCCATGCGCTCGGTGGGTCGATAAGTGCCGAACACGGCATCGGCCAGCTGAAACGGGGTGAGTTGAAGCGCTACAAGACACCCTAGCAGCGTGCCGCGATAGTTCACCCGCCACATCCTCTCGTCTTCGTCGAGATCCTGGTCGAGGACATGCTTGCCGCTCTGCAGGATGCCGGCGCAGTTGACGACGACATGCGGCGTGCCGAACGCAGCGCTGACGGCCTGCGCCAGCGCCTCCACCGATTGTGCATCGGCAACGTCGGTCTGAACAAACAGCGCGCGCGGCGCGCCCCGCCGTCTCGCAGGCGCCGGCCGCCTCTTTGCCCCGGATCGTGTCCCGACCCGCGACGACGACTTGATGGCCGTCCTCGGCGAAGCGCAGCGCGATGGCACGGCCAATGCCGGAGGTGCCGCCGATGACGACGGCTGTCGGTGTCTCAACCATGGCCGCGGTCCTTGCGCTCGATGTCGAAAAATTCGGCCATGGCCTCGACCTGAAAATCCATCATCGGGCGTCCCGGCTGGATGCGGCAGCCGATTTGCTTCGCCGCCTTGAGCAGCGCCGTCTCGGCCGGCTCCATGATGATGTCGACAACCGTCATGTCAGGCGTCAGCTTGGTCACAGTCCCATGGCAGCGGATCGGTGGCCTTCAGCCCGGACGGCGTTGCGTTGATCGCCATGTCCATGCCGGTCGGATCGGGTGGCCGATCTCGATATGGCATTTTGGGAAAGTCTTGCCGACGAGCGCGGCAAGTTTTGCAGCGCGATCGTGGTCGATGTCGGTCAGCCGGATCTCCGCCGCGCCTTCCTCGGCCAGGCAGTAGGTGAGCGACGCGCCGGCGCCGCCGGCGCCGACCTGGAGGATGCGGCGGCCGGCAATCTGGTGCCCGCCCGCCTTCAGCCCGTCGATGAAGCCGACGCCGTCGAAATTGTCGGCGTACCAGCTTCCATCAGGGCAGCCTGCGCACGGAATTGGCACTCTGCACGCGCGCGGCGCGGTCGTGAGCGGCACTGCATTTATGGTAGACCGCGACCTTGTAGGGCACCGAGATGATCACGCCGCGGATGTTCTCGGCGGCCGTGATGCCGGCCCAGAAGGTTTCGAAATCCTCCGGGCGGCAGCTTAACGGCACCATCAGGCTGTCGAGGCCCTTCTGCTCGAAGATTTCGTTGAACATTCCGGGGCTCTTGGCATGACCCACGGGGATGGGCCAGCATCACGAAGACATCGGCCTTGCCGGTTCCGCGCATCAGTTCATTCCTTTCCGTTTGACAGTTCATGGTCGCTCAGCATCTCGAGCGCCTGGACGAGGGATGAGTGGTCGGCCTCCGCGCCATCCGCTCGGGCAGAGCAGGCATTCATCAGCTGCTGCGCCGTGGCCGTGTTCGGCAGCGCGACGCCAAGCGCGCGGGGCGCTTTCCAGCGCCAGATTGAGGTCCTTCTGGTGCAGCGGATGCGAAAGCCCGGGGCAAACGTCCGGGCGATCATGCGCTCGCCATGCACTTCGAGCACGCGCGATGAGGCAAAGCCGCCCATCAAAGCGCCGCGCACCTTCGCCGGATCGCAGCCGGCCTTGCTGGCGAAGACGAGCGCTCTCTGCCACGGCCTCGATGTTGAGCGCGACGACGATCTGGTTGGCGATCTTGCAGGTCTGCCCGGCGCCATTCTTTTCGCCGATCAGGGTGATGTTCTTGCCGAGCTTCTCAAGATCGGCAGCGCCCCGTTCGAACTCGGCAGCCGGCCCGCCGACCATGATGGTGAGGCTCGCCGCCTTGGCGCCGACCTCGCCGCCCGAGACCGGGGCGTCGAGGTAGCCGGCTCCGGCTGCCCGCAGCTTCGCGGCGAACTCGGCCGTGGCGATCGGCTGATCGAACTCATGTCGATATCCAGCTTGCCAGCCGATATCCCCTCCAGCACGCCGTCCTGCCCAAGCAGGACTCGCTCACGTCGGGCGTGTCGGGCAGCATGGTCACGATGATCTCGGATGTCCGCGCCACTTCGGCTGCTGACGCGAACGACCGATGCGGTCAGCTCCTTCGGGAGAGGGGAACAGTTCAGCACGGTGACGATCTCATGCCCGGCATCGGCGAGATGACGCGCCATCGGCGCTCCCATGACGCCAAGCCCGATGAAACCGATCTTCATTTTCAACTCCCTTGCGGACCTCGCGTAACTGGCCTTGCAGCCAAAGTCAGCCATATGATATAGGACATCATACAAATTTCAATGGACCTTCTCTCACGGGAGACCGATCGCAAAATGCAGGAGCGCCGCAACACGTTGAAGACCGCCGTGACGGCCGGTCGGGCTCACATCGGCATCTGGTGCTCGCTGGCTTCGGCCCTCACCACCGAGATCGTCGCCGGCTCCGGAGCCGGCTGGGTGCTGATCGATGGCGAGCACAGCCCCAACCATCTGCGCAGCATCATGGCGCAGCTGCAGGTGATGGGCGGCTTCGACAGCGAGGCGGTGGTGCGGCTGCCCTCCGACGACGCCAATCTGATCAAGCAGGCGCTGGACATCGGCGCGCGCAGCCTGATGATCCCGAATGTGCGGACGGCCGATCAGGCCCGCGCCATCGTTGCGGCGATGACCTATGCCCCGGGCGGCTTCCGTGGCTTCTCCGTTGGCCACCGCGCCAACGCCTTCGGCCGCATCGCCGGCTACCATGCCAATGCGCGCACCCAGCAGCTTCTCGCGGTGCAGATCGAGGACGAGACGGGCGTGCCGAACGCCGCCGAGATCGCCGCGGTCGACGGTGTCGACGTTCTCTTCGTCGGCCCCGGCGACCTCTCGACCAATATGGGCGCCATGGGCAATCCCAATGCCCCCCATGTGCAGGAAGCCATCGCCTCCGTGCGCAAGGCGGCAGCAGGCGCAGGCAAGGCCAGCGGCATCCTGGCGCCGGCAAAGGCAGATGCCGACCGCTATCTCGCCGACGGCTTCACCATGGTGGCGGTCGGTTCGGACCTCGGCCTGCTGGCGCGGGGCTCGGATGCCCTGATCGCATCATTCAACCAGTAGACCGGAGACAGACCGTGGCAATCCCCTCTTACAAAGCGCCGTCACGCAGCGCCTACGATATCGTCATCGTCGGTGGCGCGGTCATCGGTTCGTCGACGGCCTATTGGCTGAGCCAGGCGCTGGGCAGCGGCGCCTCGATCCTCGTCGTCGAACGCGACTCAAGCTACGAGTTTTCCTCGACGGCGCTCTCCACTAGCGCCATCCGCCAGCAATATTCCAACCCGATCAATGTGAAGATCAGCCAGTTCGGCATCGAGATCATCCGAACCTTCCAGGAGCGGATGGCGCCCTTCTACAAGGACGAGCCGGCACCTGACCTCGGCTTTCGCGAGCATGGCTATCTCTACTGCTGCTCGCCCGAGGGCGTGGAAGCGGCGCGTGAGCGTGTCGATCTGCAGCGCAGTCTCGGCGCCCATACGGTCTTCCTCGAGCCGGGTCCGCTGAAGGAGCGCTTTCCCTGGCTGAATGTCGAGGATCTCGGCGGCGGTTCGTGGGGCTCCCGCGAAGAGGGCTGGTTCGATTCCATGGGCATGATGAACGGCTTCCGCCGCGCTGCCCGCGCCAGCGGCGTCGAGTATATCGACAATGCCGTGACCGCACTGGATCTTGCCGATGGGCGAGTCGGCTCGGTGCGCCTCGCGACGGGCCAGACGGTCGCATGCGCCACATTGGTCAACGCCGCCGGCCCCCGCGCGCAACAGGTCGCGGCCATGGCCGGTCTCTCCATCCCGGTGGCACCCTACAAGCGCTACAGCTTCGTCTTCGCCAGCGCCAATCCGATTCCCGGCCGCATGCCCAACGTCATCGACCTTTCCGGCACCTTCGTGCGTCCCGAAGGCGAGCTCTTCCTCACCGGTAACACGCCGCAGGGCGACGGGCCGGCCGGCTATGACGATTTCGAAATGCACTTCGAGGAGTTCGACGACTACATCTGGCCGGCACTCTGGCACCGCATCCCGGCCTTCGATGCGCTGAAGGTCCAGACCAGCTGGACCGGTCACTACGAATACAACATGCTCGACCACAATGGCATTGTCGGCTTCCACCCCGGAGTGACCAACTTCATGTTCGCCAACGGCTTCTCTGGGCACGGCCTGCAGCAGTCGCCGGCCGTCGGCCGGGCGGTGTCGGAACTGATCGTCCACGGCGCCTTCCAGACGCTCGACCTGTCGCCATTCTGCTACGAGCGCATCCTGCGGAACGCACCGTTCCTGGAAGAAGCTGTGATATGAGAAGGCGAGGAACCGCTGATCGTCTAGTTGCCTAGTTCGGGCTCGGCGACGTCTTCAGTCGGACCTAGCATTACGTGTCTGAGCAAGGCATATTGGCTTGGCATATTGGCCTGCATTTAAGGGGTCACCAATGAAAACTCCCCATCATATCCAATTGATGACGGACAGGATGGTTGAAACGGGTGCCCTTGCGCGAAAAGCGTCGGCAGGCGCACCAAGTATTCGTGCGCCATCGTTTGATACACTAAGCTGGACCACTCTCTTTTTCTCCTTGTTCTGCCGATGGGGTCGCTGATCGCTAGCGTCGAGGCGTAGTGATTTGGACCAGATCGTTGGGCTCACCTTCTGTCCCAGCTGAGCCATTGCTCCCACAGCGGATGTCCGAATCGAGTCAGGTCACGACGACGTTCGCGACGATCCTGAATGTCCGCTCTCGTGTATCCCAGCCTAAGCGGACCGTCCGCAATCGGCCCAAACCGGCCGCGTGTTCATCGCTATGGTCAACACCCGCTCATAGACCCTCGTTGTGGGAAAGGCACAGACAACGCTTGCAGGGAAACTAGGCCTCGTCATGGTCCTTAGGTTCGCCAGACCATACGAGAGAATACGAAGGAAATGGGTTGGCGAACCATTCGCTAACGTATTGATTTCCTATAGGAAACGCCGACCCTCCGGGCCTACCATGACTTATTGATTTTATTGGTAAAAATGTGGCTTTGCCTACGGCTTGCCCACGGGTCACACGGAATACGACCAAAGGCGCTTCCCCGGCGTCAAGCCCGACATACTGGTGGAGTTCGATTGCAACGGGCATGAAGCCGGATACGTTTCAGTTGGCCTCGGCATTTCGATAACCAACGAAATCATTGCGCGTGAATACGCTGCGTTCCACCTCGAAGCAAAGCCGGTGGAACCGTCCGCGCTCTATCACTACGTTGCGATCTGGCAGAATGGCAGGACCTTCTCCAACGCGTTGAATGTATCGCTTGAGGCGATCGTCGCCGCGTTTTCAAAAATGAAGGCTGCGACAGGGTGATAGCTATCATCATGGGCTGGTGCCCCTCGACGGAAAGCTGTCTCTCTAGGCAATCCGAAGCCTCCGACACGCGCACTGGTGTCAGACAAGACTAACCCAGTTTGGTCCTCACTCCCGCCGGCTAGATGCCGCCGGCGACTAAGCTGGTGCACGCGCGAGCGGGCATAGTGCGCGACGGTCCGCTGGGGCCGGTCGTGCCAGCAGATCGCGGCAACACCTTCCGAGGCGCCTGCTTTTGGATTTGTTGGTGAGGGTAGTCGCTCTACATGACAGCGAAGCTGCAACCGGCCACCAAGCTCTCGCCAGGGCCAAGCACCGACAATCCGTTCCACTTGTCGACCGAACCGCGGTTGTGGGCATCTACGACATGACTGACCGGCTCGAAACAGACGAAGTCGCTCACCTGCGATGGCGAATAGACCAGATAGAAGCTCAGGGCCGGGGATGCTTCGATCCTGAGGCCGCAATTTTGCTCTGGCCAACAGATGGAAGCGACGCCGGCCCAGCCGGCAAAAGCATTGTTGATCCAACCGCTGGGCAAGGCGGCCGGCGTGGCGAAATCCCAATTGGGACAGGTTCCGACATCCTCGAACCTGTCGGGGAGATGGCTGGGCAGTTCGAGGCAAACCTGTGACGCTGGGGCGTGAAGCGTTGTCAGGGCCGTTCTTGGGAACCACGGATGGATGCCAAGCCCGAACGGCAGCCTGATCGGCGCCCTGTTGAGGACCTGAAGCTGCAGATCGAGCGCCTGTCCGGTCAGGGCGTAAGCCACCTCGGCGCGATACCGATATGGACCGGGTCCTTCGCTAACGAGCGACAGCCTGGCTTTATCCGGCATCAAGCTGTCGACGTCCCATTCGCTTGAAAATCCATTGCCGTGAATGGGAAAGGGCTCGCCGGCAACGTTGGGGAGCAATTCGTGGAATTTGTTGTCGAAGGTGAAGCCGCCACCCGAGATGCGATTTGACCATGGCAGCAGCAGGTTGCAGGCGAGATCGAATGGGTTCGTGCTGCCGCCGTCAGGCCATGGCCTGAACAGCGGCGTGCGGCCACGGTCGAACCGCGCCAGACCGGCGCCAAGCGACGGAACGATTTCGGCGGACAGGTCGCCATTTCGAATTTCAATGGTCCGGGTCATCAAACTCAGATGGGATCGGCACTGGCAGTGGAGACCGGCTGTTGGTGGCGGCCCTTGCGAGCGACAGCGAGAAGGTCGTTCGAGGCGATGCCGATCAGCGCTTTCATCTGGTCGTGAGCGTCGTCGACCCTACGCATCCGGATTGCTTCCAGCACATCGCCATGGGCGCTGAGCGTCTGCTGATAGTTGGCGGTGGCCGATGTGGTCAGTCGGAAAGAGAAGCTGAGTGCGGCTGCCAGCATATTGCCGAGATTGGCGAAAACCGGGTTGCGGCTGGCGCGCAGGATGGCGGTATGAAAGCGGACATCGGCATCGAGACAGGCCGCGAGGTCGTCCTCCGGCGCAATGCGCATGGCCTCATAGGCGGCTTCGATCACCGCGAGATCGCCCGAGGTCGCCATCCTGGCCGCTAGCTGGGCGGCAGCCGGCTCGATGACCAGCCGCGCCTCGATCAAGCCGCGGACGAAATCGAGATCAGGCTCGATATCGCGCATCCATTCGAGAACCTGCGCATCAAGCCTGTTCCATTCGCTCGACACGCGCACACGCGTGCCAGCCCGCTTGCGCGCCTCGATCAGTCCCTTGGCCGAAAGCGTCAGCAGCGCATCGCGTAGCGCCGTGCGGCTGGCGCCGTAGATGACGCACAGTTCAGCCTCCGTCGGCAGGACCGCGTGCTGCGCGTAGGTGCCGACGAGAATGCGCTGTCCAAGATCGCGTGCGATGCGATCCTTCAGGGACAAATTGGCGCCATCCCCGGCAGGAAGGTCCTGCTTGCCTTGATCGATTGCAGCGGTCGCCGCGTCCATCGTCATGTCCTGTTCAAGTGGTACTCGGCAATGACCACAGCAAGGATCAGCAGTGAGCCTTTTGCCAGCAATTGATAGAAGGTTGGCACGGACGTCAGTATCATTCCGTTGTTGAGCACGCCAATGATGGCGACACCGAGCAGCGCGCCGACAATCGTGCCCTTGCCGCCTTGCAAGGCACAGCCACCCAGCACGGCCGCCGTGATAGCCTCGAGTTCCAGGCCCTGGGACCCGGATACGGGCTGACCCGAACCGGTACGGGCAGCCAGCAGGATCCCGGCCAATCCGGCGGCAACACCACTCATGATGTAGATGCCGACGCGGTAGCGGTTGATGTTGATGCCGGAGAAGCGGGCGACAACGGGATTGCCGCCCAGGGCATAGATGTTGCGGCCGACAATCGAACGCGCGAGGAAGAGGTGGAATACGATCGCGGTCAGCACCAGAATCCAGACCAGCAACGGCAGGCCGAGGATGCGTCCAATGCCTATGAACCGGAACGTGTCGCTGAAGATGGCGATCGACTGGCCGTCGGACATGATGAAGGCGATGCCGCGAAAGATCGCCATGGTGCCGAGCGTGGCAATGACCGCGTTGACTCGCCCGTAGGTGATGATGATGCCGTTAACGAGACCGGCAAGACCACCGAGCACCAGGCCGGCAACGATGCCGGCCGCCGGCGACCCGGTCGCCTGGATGGCCATTGCCGTCGAGACTGTGGTCAGACCGACAGTGGCGCCGACGGCGATATCGAGACCGCCGCCGACGATGACCACAGTCTGGCTCATCGCCAGCACGCCGAGAATGGTGATGCCGAGACCGATGTTGAGCAGGTTCCGGCTGGAGAAGAACACATCGCCGCGTAGCGAACCGAAGATGACAACGAGAATGGCGAGCGCCACCAGAAGGCTGATGTTGTGAACGCCAAGGCGCTCCACAAGGCGCGTGAAAGCGCCCCTGGGGTCGGTCTGCGCTTTCGATGCGCGAAGCTCGAGGCTGTTCATTGAATGTGGTCTCCGGGCGATGGTGCGGATTGCGGCATGGCGTGTTTGAGGATCGTCGCTTCGTCAATGTCGGGGCGGGACAATTCGGCCGTGATGCGGCCTCCTGCCATGACAAGAACCCTGTCGGCGAGACCGATCAGTTCCGGCATTTCCGAGGAAATCAGGATGATACCAATGCCGCTTGCCGCGAGTTCATCGATCAGCCGATAGATTTCCGCCTTGGCGCCGATATCGATGCCGCGCGTCGGTTCGTCGAGGATGAGCAGCATCGGCTGCCGGGCAAGCCAGCGCGCCAGAACGACCTTCTGCTGATTGCCGCCCGACAGTTTCGAAACCTGCTCGTCGAGGTTGGGTGCCTTGATCGACATCTTGGCTGCCAGCGGCGAGACAATCTCCAGCGCCTTGCGCCGGTTGAAGAAGCCGAAGCTCGACGTCTTGTCGGGCACGCAAAGCGCAGCGTTGTCGAGAATGCTTCGGAACAGGAGCAACGCCTCGTGCTTGCGATCTTCGGGAGCAAAACCGATGCCCGCGACGATCGCCGCATGCGGACTGTTGGGGAGAACGGGCACGCCGTTCATGGCTATGGTGCCGGCGATGCGCCGGTCATAGCCGACAATCGCCTTTGCCAGTTCGGAGCGGCCCGCACCCATAAGGCCGGCGATGCCGAGTACTTCGCCGCGACGAACCCTGAGGCTGACATCGCTGACGCGGTCGGTGGTCAATCCCGCCACGTCCAGCAATTGTTCCCCAGACCGCCAGGTCTCGCGGGTGAACAGATCGTCGATGCCGCGGCCGACCATGAGCTTGGCGATGGTCTGCTCGCTTGCGCCGGCCGCCGGCGAATCGTCGACCAGCCTGCCGTCGCGCAAAACGACAATGCGGTCGGCAAGGTCGATGATCTCGTTCAGCCGGTGCGAGATGTAGATGATCGACGTGCCCTCCTCGCGCAGCCGGCGGATGACGGAAAACAGGCGACGCGCTTCATCATCGGTCAGCGACGAGGTCGGCTCATCGAAGGCGATCAGCCGGCCGCCGGCACGGATGGCGCGCATGATCTCGATCATCTGGCGTTGCGCCGGGCCGAGCGTGCCGCAGAGTTGGCGTGGCCGCATGTCCTGCTGCATGCCGAAGGTCGCAAGCACCCGATCGGTCTGCTCCTCCAGCTTGCGCCAGTCGAGCAGGACGCCTGCCAGGCGCGGCAATTCGCCGACGAAAATGTTCTCGGCCACCGTCAGGTTCGGAACGATCTCCGGCTCCTGATGGATGACGCGTATTCCGGCCCGGTGGCTGTCGCGCGGTTCGCCGAAAACGATCGGCGTAGAGCCATGCCGCACGGTGCCGGTGTCCGGGCCGAACACGCCCTCGAGAATGCGCATCATCGTCGATTTGCCGGCCCCGTTCTCGCCGACCAAAGCGAGCACCTCGCCTGGCCGGAAGGCGATCGAAACGTTGTCGAGCGCCTGCACGACGCCGAAGCGTTTCGATATGCCGTCGAGCGAGAAGAAGTCCGATTGCATCAAGGCTCACTCCCAAGGATCGATCCGTGTTCGGTGGCGTGGCAGCCAGCGAACCTGCCGACTGGAAAGTGTCATGCGACCTTGGGGACGCATGACGCAGGTCCGGCTCAGTGGCAGAGCTTGGCCTTGTAGTCCGATGCAAAATTGTCGGCGGTGATGTATTCCGGGTCGGTGAAGGACTGAACGGGCAGCTTCGTTCCGTCCTTGATCGAGGCCAGCAGGATCTTCACCGCCAGCGCGCCATGGTTTGCCGAATTGAGCCACATCGTACCACGGAATGCCGAAGGCTTTCCTGATCCGAAGGCTTCGCAGGCGCGGCTGCCGTCAATGCCGATGCCCATGCCCTGGTCCGGGGCATAGCCGGCGTTTTCCAGCGCTCGCGCCGCACCCAGCACGCCGTCATCGTTGCAGGAATAGAAGATCCAGTTGGTGACGCCGGGATTGGCCGTCAAAGTGGTGGTCATGACGTCGATGGCGTTGACCATCGTGTTGTCGTAGGGGACGCGAAGGATGTTTGCCGGCTTGAAATCGGGCACCGCCTTCAGGAACGCTTCCCCGGCACCCTTGTTGCGCTGCATGCAAGTGTCGGCTTTGCGGTCCTCTATCGAGGCGATACGCACCTCCTTGCTGGCCCAGCCGCCGGCCTTGTAGAGCTTGGCCAGTTCGTCGCCTACCCGCGCACCGATATTGTAGGCATTCATGCCGACATAGGGCACCTGGGTGCCATCCTGGTAGTAGATATCGTCATCGACCGCCACCAGGGGGATTTTCGCCGCCTTGGCCTTCTCGGCGATGACCGGCCCCAGCGCCTTGTCGGGAACGACGATGGCGATTCCCTTGACGCCGTCGCCGACCATCGTGTCGAAGGTGGTGATCGTCAGATTGGAGTCGAACTGGACGTCTTGCGACACGAAGGTGGCGCCGGCAGCCTCAGCCGCTTTCTTGGCGCCGCCGACTTCGGCGACGAACCATGGATGCTCGCCCATCTTGTTGATGTAGCCGATCTTGATGTCGTCGGCGCTTGCCGCGCCAGCCATCAGTCCGGCAGCCAGTATCGCCAATGTTGCCAGAGCCTTTGTCGTCGTTTTCATGTGGATCCTCCCTGCTTGGTTGTCAGTCGTGGTAGAGAACCGAGCGTCCACCATCGATGGTGATCGTCTCGGCATTGATGAACGGCGCTTCGTCCGAAGCGAGGAAAACCGCCGTCAGTGCAACTTCGTCCGGCCGGCCAATGCGCTTGGGCGGATGAAGGTCGTAGGCCCGCCGCTTCTCCTCGGCAGGGTCTGGAAAGGTGTTCCAATAGGCTTCCGCGATCGGCGTCTCGACGTAGCCAGGGGCGATCGCATTCACGCGGATGCCGCGCGCCGCATATTCGATGGCGAGCGAGCGGGTCAGGCCGACAAGCGCATGCTTGGCGACCGGATAGGGAAATGTGTGGGGAATGATCTTGAAGGCGTGGCAGCTGGCTATGTTGACGATCGACCCCGAACCGTTAGCCAGCATCGTCGGCAACACCGCCTTGGCGCAGAACCACGCGGCCTGGAGGTCGAGCCTGAGACAGCGGTCCCATTCCTCGTCCGGCATCAGCAAAGGTTCGTGGAAGACATTGGCGCCGGCATTGTTGACGAGAACATCGACGCCGCCATAGGTCGCGATCGTCTTTGCCACCATGTCGGCCACTGCCGCTGTGTCGGTGACGTCGGTTTCGACGAAAAGGGCGCCGGCGCCCTTGGCACGCAATTCGTCGGCGATCGCCTTGCCGGTTGCCGCATTCAGCTCGGCAATCACGGTCTTTGCCCCCTGCATCGCAAAGGCTCGGGCGGTGGCGGCACCAATGCCCTGGCCGGCGCCGGTGACGATTGCGATTTTTCCCTGAAGCCTGCCTGTCATGGCGCTCACCAATCGACCACAGTGCCGTCGGGCATGACGGCGTTGCGAGCATGCAGCACTTCCTGCTTGAAGGGATGGCGCGCGATGACATCTTCATTCACGGTGACGCCAAGGCCCGGCAGATCGGGCACGTCCCAGCGGCCGGGTTTGCGATCGATCGGCCAGGTGACGACGTCGTCGTACCAGGCGACCGCGCCCGACATCTCCTCCTGGATGATGACGTTCGGCGTCGATATGCCGAAGTGAAGCGCTGCGACGCCGGCGATCGGGCCGAGCGGGTTGTGCGGCGCAAGGCCGATGCCAGCGGTTTCCGCCAGAGCCGCGATCTTCTTGGTCTCGAGCAGACCGCCAGTATGGCAGATATCGGGCTGGGCTATGTTGAACGCACGCGCCGCGATCGATTGCGTGAACTCGCGGCGTCCGATCAGCCGCTCGCCGGACGCTATGGGGACCGCCGATCGTGCGGTGATATGCGCCAGGCCGGCGACATCTTCGGGCGGCACCGGCTCTTCGGCGAACATGATGCGGGCCGGTTCGATCGCCTTGAGATAGTCCATCGCCGCGTTGACGGAGGCCGGGCGTCCGTGAAAGTCGACCATGATGTCGATATCGGGACCGACGGCCTCGCGCAGCGCGCCAACCATGTTGGCAACGGAGTTGACCGCCTTCGCCGGCGAGACATAGTGGGTATAGGGAATGCAGACGACCTTGACCGCGTCGTAGCCGGCCTGCGCGACGATGCGTCCGCGTTCGACGATCGTGTCCGCCGACCCGCTCTCATAGACCGCCTTCATGTCGCCGAGGCCGAGATGCGTGTAGGTGCGCAGATAATCGCGGACCTGGCCGCCGAGAAGCCGCCAGACCGGGACGCCCAGCGACTTGCCCAGAATGTCCCAGAGCGCGATCTCGATGCCGCTGACGGCCGACATTCCCTCGACGCCGAGACGCCAGAAACCGTGGCGCGTCAGGATCTGGTAGCACTGCTCCACATTGCGCGGATCCTGCCCGATGAGCAGTGCCTCAAGATCCTGAAGCGCGCCAACGACGGCACGCGTCTTCCATTCCAGCGTTGCCTCGCCCCAGCCAAACAGACCGGCCTCATCCGTTTCGACCCGAACGAAAACCCAGTTGCGCATCTCCGCATTACAGACGAGCGCCTTGATGGCCGTAATTTTCACAGGTGCTCCCCGACGTTCTGTCTTTTTTACCGTTATTATGTATGATTTATTATGAATAATATGAGCAAGTCAAGCCGACATCGGGCTGCACCGGCTTCGCGGTCGTATTTCTGCTGCCCGTGCCTGCGGCTAACGACCGTTGGATAGATTCAGAATGGTCAGGTCCGCCATTCGCTTCCGCGCCGGGAACCCCCGATATGACTGTGTCGCGAAGTTCGTAGGGTTCCTGAGCGGCCGAGTTGAGAGGCTGGTGAATACTTCCGACCAGATGAAGGAACCAAACGAAAGCGTACGAGCGAGACTAGCGCCCCCAGACCACGGCATTCTCGTGCCGCTTGATGATGTGCTTCAGATTCTCGAAGGCGGTCGTGACATGGCCCGCGAAGCGCTCTGCCGCAGGCGAGCGTGGCCCGCTGACCCGGCGCAGGATGCCGAGTGAGCGGCTGGGTTGGGGGATTTCATAGGGGAGCACGGTCACCCGGTTCTCCTTGCGCTGCGCAAAGACCACGGAGAATGGCAGCACGGCCAGGGCATCGGTTTCGGCGAGGAAGTTGATCACGCTCATCAGCGAGCCTCCCGAATAGCGCACGTTCAGGTCAGACATGCCGATGCTCATCAAGATCATCTGCAGGTCCGACATCAACGGGGAGCCGGGCAGGGGCGCCACCCACGGAAAATTGGTCAGGTCATGCGCCCTGAGGCGGCGATTCCGCAGCAGAGGATGGTCCGGCCGGCAAGCCACGACATTGCGTCCGGGCAGGATCTCGGTGAATTCGAAGCCGGGTCCCAGGTCAAGCACGCCGATCGGCACGATCCCGAGGTCGATCTGGTTGCTCTCCAGCGCAGCGACCATCTCGGGCAGGTTCATATAGCTTTGCTGGACTGTCACCTCGGGTTCGAGCTTCTGGAATTCTCCGATCATCCGGCTGATCATCGCATCCATGAAGAAAGGCACGCCGCCGACACGGACGACACCCTTGGTGCCTTTCATGAAGCCCTGCACTGCATCCGACGCCTTGCGCGAGGCTGTGATGATCGTGCGCCCTTGCGCCGCCAGTTGGAAGCCGAGTGGCGTCGCCTGCAGCGGCCGGCGGCCCTTGAGGAAGAGTGGCTCGCCGACCCGTGCCTCCAGCATTGCCAGCGATCGGCTGACCGCGGGCTGGGTCAGGCCCAGCATGGCGGCTCCTTCCGATACGCCGCCGGCATCCAGCACCGCGGCGAGCTGCATCAAGTGGCGCTCGTTCAGCTTCATAGCAAAACGCTATACAAGGGACGTCACATCTCATCAAGCATCGCGTCGGGGCGTGCTATCCCGCTTGGCAAGGGGAAGGGAGGCCCCGGTGGAATGGACGGTCAGCACGACCCCCAGAGGGATCAACTCCCCAAGGCGATCTCGACGCAGGCCGGGGAATTCTCCCGGCGCCTGGCGGCAATGGACCAGTCCCGCCTGGCAGCGGCGGCGCAGGCTGCCGTCGATGGTTTGCACGCGCTGATCGTGGAGTTGCGACCCTCTGGCGACGAATTCCGGCTGGCGATCGACTTTCTGACCGAGGTCGGCCACTACGCCGATGCGCGGCGCCAGGAATGGGTGCTGTTTGCCGATGTCCTGGGCGTGTCCTCGCTGATCGAGGATCAAAACACCCCGCGCCCCCCTGGTGCAACCCCCAACACCCTGGCGGGACCTTTCTACCGAGCCGACGTGCCGGAGATGCCGCTCGGCGGGAGCATCTCGCGCGATCATAAGGGCGAGCCGCTGGAGGTTACGGGCCGGATCGTCGCGCTCGACGGGGAGGGGATCGGCGATGCGATGGTCGAGATTTGGCAGGCCAATGCCGAGGGTCTCTATGAGAACCAGGAACCGGACAGGCAGCCGGAATTCAACCTGCGCGGACGCTTCCGTTCCGATCCGCAGGGACGCTTCCGCTTCATGACGGTGAAGCCGAAGGGCTACACGCTGCCTGCGGACGGCCCGGTCGGTCAATTGATGTCAGCGCTTGGCCTTGGCCTTGAGCGGCCGGCCCACATTCATTTTCGCATCTCGGCGCAGGGCTTCGAAACGCTGACGACCCACATCTTCGACCAGTCGGACCCTGCGATCGGCCGGGATGCCATTTTCGGGGTCAAACCCGAACTCATGGCCGAGTTCCGCGCGCTGCCGCCCCATGGAGGAAAGCGGAAGCACGCGCTCGACCTCAATCTCGTGCTCTGCCCGCAGCGGCGGGGCGAAACCGAAACCTCTGGGAGGAGATGACCGATGGCCCGTGTCAGCGGCTACCACCATCTGACGCTGTCGACTGACGGCGCTCAGGAAGATTTTGATTTTTATACCAAGGCACTGGGCCTGCATTCGGTGAAGCGCACCGTCTTGTTCGATGGCGTCATCCCGGTCTATCACCTCTATTACGGCTCACCCAACGGCGATGCCTCGACGATCATCACCACCTTCCCGTTCCGCAAGCCAGGCGTCTATGGCCGCCGCGGCACCAACCAGTCGCGCACCATCATGCAATCCATCCCCAAGGGGGCTGCGGATTTCTGGGTGGACCGGCTGAACGCGCGCGGCATCGAGGCCACCAAGGTCACACGCTTTGGCGCCGACCGGGCAGCTTTCGCACATCCCTGCGGCATTTCGCATGAGCTGGTGGAAAGCGACAGCGATCCGCGCGCGCCCATCACCAACGAGGCGCAGGGCATCGGCAAGGCTCACGGCATCAAGGGCATCTACGGCGCCGTCGTGGCGGTGATGGATCGCACCGCAATGGACGACTTCTTGACCGTCGCATTGCCGCTGGAGAAGGAGGCTGACAATCATGAGGGGCTCGTGTTCCGCGTGCCGGACGCGACCGGTGTCAATCAGCGGGTCGAGGTGATCGTCGATCGCGACAGCGCACAGGGCACCTGGACGCTGGCTGGCGGGACGATCCACCACCTCGCCCTCAACACGGGCGACGAAGAGAACCAGCTGAAGTTGCGCGCTCATATCGAGGGCCTCGGCTTCACCGACATCTCGGAGCAGAAGGACCGCAACTATTTCAAGTCCTGCTATGTCCGCTCGCCCGGCGGCGCGCTGTTCGAACTTGCCTGGACCACACCGGAAGGCTGGGCCAAGGACGAACCCCCGGGCCAGATCGGCAAGACGCTGGTCTTCCCGCCATGGTTCAAGGACCGCGAGGGCGAATTGCAGACCGGTCTGGAACAGGCGGATTTCGCGTGAGCTCAGGCATCGGTCCACTCCGGCTCGGGCCAAAGGGCGCGGAAGCGAAGGCGATTTGCGTCTTCGTCCACGGCCGCGGCCAATCGCCGGAGGAGATGCAATCCCACGTGCTGTCGCGGCTTTCCGCGCCGTCCGTGGCATTCGTCCTGCCGCGCGCGCCGCTCGGCATGTGGTGGGAGGCGCGTGCTGTCGACCCGTTGACGCCGGTCGCCCGTGCCCACCTTTCCGACGCGCTCGACCACCTGGCGACCGCTGTGGTGGCGGCACGGGCGGAATTGCCCGGACTGCCGCTGCTTCTGGCGGGCTTCTCGCAAGGGGCGTGTCTGTCGATCGAGTATCTCTGCGCGGGGCTGCCGCCGCCGGACGCACTGGCGGCCTTCACGGGCTGTCGCGTGGGTGTTCCAGCGGACGGGCGATCGGAAGCCATGCCAGCCGGCGTGCCGGTCTATCTTTCCGGCAGCGACTCCGATCCCTGGATTCCGGTTTCGGCCTTTGCCGACACGGCGCAGTCGCTGGGCCGCGGTGGCGCGAGCCTGCGGGCCGATCTGTTCCCTGGCCGGAGCCATGAGGTTTCGGATGCCGAGATTGCAATGCTGGGCACCATCATCGCCGACCTGGAGGCCGGCCGGGGCGCACGCATGGGGGCGGCGCGATGATGGACAGTTTCACCTTTCCGGGTCTGACGACACGGGTGGTCTTCGGCTCAGGCACCATGGGGCGTGCCGAGGAGGAAGTCCGGCGACTTGGCCATGACAAGGTGCTGGTGCTTTCGACGCCGCATCAGAAGGCCGATGCGGAAAAGCTGGCCGATAGCCTCGGCGGCCTCGCCGCCGGGGTCTTTGCCGGCGCGGTCATGCATACCCCCGTCGAGGTTACGGAAAAGGCCGTCGATGCCTTCCGCGCCAGCGGCGCCACGGCGGTCGTCAGCCACGGCGGTGGCTCGACCACCGGGCTGGGCAAGGCCATCGCCGCCCGCACCGGCGCCGATCAGGTGGTGATCCCGACCACCTATGCCGGCTCGGAAATGACCGACATCCTCGGCGAGACGGCGGCCGGCGAGAAGACCACCCGCCGCTCGCCGGACATCCGTCCCGAGACGGTGATCTACGACGTCGATCTGACACTGAGCCTCCCGGTTGGTCTCACCGTCACCTCGGCGATGAATGCGATCGCCCACGCCATGGAGGCCTTCTACGCCCCCGACCGCAGCCCCGTGATCGTGCTGATGTGTCGGGATGCCATGGTTGCCTTCCGTGACGGCATTCCACGGCTGATCGATGATCCACGGGATCGCGGGGCGCGGACGCAGGCGCTCTATGCGGCCTGGTGCTGCTCGACCGCGCTCGGCTATGTATCGATGGCGCTGCATCACAAGTTGGCGCATGTCTTCGGCGGCTCGTTCGACACGCCGCATGCCGAAACCCACGCCATCCTGCTGCCCTACACGACCGCCTTCAACGAAGTGGTGGTGCCCGATCTGCTGCGCCCGATCGCCGAAACATTCGGTGGTGGCTCGGCGGGCGGCGGGCTCTGGGATTTCGCGCAGTCCGTCGGCTCACCGCTGAGCTTGAAGGAGATCGGCATCAAGGAAGCCGATCTCGACCGCGCGGCGGCGATCGCGGTGAAGAACGCCTATGCGAATCCGAGGCCAATCGACCCGGGATCGATAAGGGAACTCCTCCAGGTGGCGTTTGAGGGACGCCGCCCGGGGGACTGACAGAGGCAAGAGGGAGGAAGAGCAAATGATTACGAGACGGAGCTTACTGAAAGCGTCGGCGGCGACAGGCCTTGCGCTTGCTGGTTCTCGGCTGGCGACGCCGGCCCTCGCGCAGGGCGCCAAGATTCGCCTGGGCTATGTTTCGCCGCAGACGGGGCCGCTCGCCGGCTTCGCCGAAAGCGATGCCTACAACATCAAGGCTTTCCTCGCGTCCGAGGCGGGCAAGAATTTCGACGTCATCGTCAAGGACAGCCAGTCGAACCCCAATCGCGCGGCTGAAGTGGCGAAGAGCCTGATCGTCGATGATGAGATCAACCTGATGCTGGTTGGCTCGACGCCCGAGAACACCAACCCGGTCGCCACGACCTGCGAGGCGGAGGGCGTGCCGGTCATCTCGACCATGGCGCCGTGGCAACCCTGGTTCATCGGCCAACAGGGCAATCCGGCCGATCCGTCGTCGTGGAAGCCTTTCAACTTCGCTTACCATTATTTCTGGGGTCTCGAAGATATCATCGCCGTCTATACCGGCATGTGGAAGCAGCTTTCCACCAACGGCAAAGTGGGCGGCCTGTTCCCCAACGATGCCGACGGCAATGCCTGGGGCGACGCGAGAAATGGGCTCAAGCCCGGCCTTGGTGCCGCCGGTTTCAGCCTTGCCGATCCAGGTCGCTATCAGAACCTCTCGGACGACTTCACCGCGCAGGTCAACGCCTTCAAGGCGGCCGATGCCGAGATCGTCACCGGCGTGGTCATCCCGCCCGACTTCACCACCTTCTGGAACCAGGCCCGCCAGCAAGGCTTCAAGCCCAAGGCGGTGACGGTGGCCAAGGCCATCCTCTTCCCGCAATCGGTCGAGACGCTCGGCGACACCGGCCACAACCTGTCGTCCGAGGTCTGGTGGTCGGCCTCGCATCCGTTCAAGTCGTCGGTGACGGGCCAGAGTTCGGCGGACCTTGCGGCGGATTTCACCGTCAAGAACGGGCGTCCGTGGACCCAGCCGATCGGCTTTGTCCATTCGCTGTTCGAGGTGGCGGCCAATGTCATGGGCCGCGTTTCGGATCCGACGAATGCCGAGGCGATCGCGGCAGCCATAGCGGCCACCGACATGACGACCGTGGTCGGCAAGGTGGCCTGGAGCGGCGCGGGGCTGCCGCCTTTCGCCGCGAAGAACGTCTGCAAGACGCCGCTCGTCGGCGGCCAGTGGCGCAAGAAAGCCGGCGGCTTCGATCTGGTGATCGTTGAAAACGCCGGCGCGCCCGAGATCCCCACCGCCGGCAAGATGGAAGCCCTGGCCTGACGCTTCCGGGGCGGCGAATGCCGCCGCCCTCGTTCAGCGCGACCCCGAGGATGACCGTGATGATACTCAGGCTGCAAAACGTCTCGAAGTCCTTCGGCGCCATGAAGGTTGCGGATCGCGTGACCGTCACGGTGCCGCGTGGCGAGGCACTGGGCATCATCGGTCCGAACGGGGCAGGAAAGTCGACGCTGTTCAACCTGATCACCGGCAATCTGCTCGCGAATGAGGGCCGCATCGAATTCCTCGGCCGCGACGTAACCCGCGCACCCGCTATGGAGCGGGTGCGCATGGGCATCGGTCGCAGCTTCCAGATCCCACAGCCTTTCGAGGGGCTGACCGTGTTCGAGAACCTCTTGACCGCCGCCGCCTTCGGCCGGGGTGGACGCGAGGCCGAGATGGTCGACGATTGCGCGCGTATCCTTGCGGAGACCGAGCTTCTCAGCAAGGCCAATGTCCTGGCCGGATCGCTGAGCCTTCTCGACCGCAAGCGCCTGGAACTCGCTCGCGCCTTGGCGACGGGACCCGAGCTTCTGCTTCTGGACGAGATCGCGGGCGGGCTGACCGAGGGCGAATGCAAGGCGCTGGTCTCGACGATCAAGGCGATCCACGCCAGGGGCACGACGATCATCTGGATCGAGCATGTCCTGCATGCTTTGACCTCGGTGGTCGAGCGGCTTCTCGTGCTGGATTTCGGGCGCGTGATCGGGATCGGCGCGCCGGACGAGATCATGGCCTCGAAGGAGGTTCGCGAAATCTATCTGGGGCTCGAGGTCTGATGCTGCTGGAAACGCGCGCCCTCACAGCGAATTACGGCCAGTTCCGGGCACTGTTCGGCGTGGATATAGCCGTGGCGGCGGGCGAATGCGTGGCGATCATCGGCGCCAATGGCGCCGGAAAATCCACGCTGATGCGCTCGATCACGGGCGTGATCCGCAACGGGGCCGCCATGGTTCTGCACCGGGGCGAGCCCATTGGCGTGCTGTCCTCGGCCGAGGTCATGAAGCGCGGCATCGCCATGGTGCCGGAGGGGCGCAAGCTCTTTCCTTCGCTGAGCGTCGAGGAAAACCTGTTGGTCGGCGGGCAGGCGCGCAAGGCGCCAGGGCCGTGGAGCCTGGAGGCGGTCTACGACCTCTTCCCGATCCTGCGCGAGCGGCGCAAAAGCCCAGGCACGGCGCTCTCGGGCGGCCAGCAGCAGATGGTCGCGATCGGCCGGGCGCTGATGTCGAACCCGGAATTGCTGCTTTGCGACGAGATCAGCCTCGGCCTCGCGCCTGTCGTCATCCGCGATATCTACGCAGCACTTCCCAGGATCCGCGCAGGCGGCGCCGCGATCGTGCTGGTGGAGCAGGACATCGGCAAGGCGCTGGCCGTGGCCGACCGCGTCTACTGCATGATGGAGGGTCGCGTCACGTTGGTCGCCAAGGCGGCCGAGGTCACGCGCGAAGAAATCCATTCTGCCTATTTCGGAGTGGCGGCATGACGATGGAATCGAGGCACCATCGTTTGCCCGCGCAGCGTTGTTGTGGCCCAACAGAGGTGGCGCGGCGATGATCTGGCTGGACACCCTCGTTCAAGGGATTCTGCTGGGCGGGCTCTACGCCCTGTTCGCCGCCGGGCTAAGCCTCGTCTTCGGAATCATGCGGCTGGTGAACCTTGCCCATGGCGACCTCATCATTTTTGCCGCCTATCTGGTGCTGCTGGGCGTCACGCTGCTCGGCCTGTCGCCCTGGGTCGCCGCGCTGATCGCCATGCCGGCGATGTTCGCGCTCGGCTGGCTGCTGCAGGCCGCCGTGCTGAACCGGGTGCTGGGCAAGGACATCCTGCCGCAGCTTCTCGTCACGTTCGGCCTGTCGGTTGCCCTGCAGAATGGGCTGCTCGAGGCCTTTTCCGCCGACAGCCGACGCATTCCGGCAGGCGCACTGGAGGGGGCATCGCTCGACCTCGGGCTCGTCTCGGTGGGGGTGATGCCGCTGATGACCTTTGCGTCCGCGATCGTCGCCATCGTTGCCTTGAACGGGCTCTTCTATCACACCGCCCTCGGCCGTGCCTTCCGCGCCACCTCGGACGACGCCGTGACGGCGGGTCTGATGGGGATCGAGCCGAAGCAGGTGTTCGCCATCGCCACCGGTATCGCGATGGTCGTGGTGACGCTGGCGGCGCTCTATCTCGGCATGCGGGCGAACTTCGATCCCTCGATTGGACCGGCGCGGCTGATCTATGCCTTCGAGGCGGTGATCATCGGCGGTCTCGGCAGCCTGTGGGGAACGCTTGCGGGCGGGATCATCATCGGCGTGGCCCAAACGGCCGGCGCGGCGGTGAATCCGGAATGGCAGATCCTGACGGGCCACATCGCCTTTCTGGCCGTTATGCTGCTCAAGCCGCGGGGCCTGTTCCCGCGGGCAGTGGATTGAGGGGCGGCATGTATCGGCTGACAACCCGCACCCGCGCCGGAACTGCCACCGAGATCGCAGTGCTCGTTCTCGTCGTGGCCGGGCTCGCCTTGCCCGCCGTGACCTCGCGCGGTGTCATACAGGATCTGTTCTTCATCCTCACCATGCTGACGCTGGCGCAGATCTGGAACTTGTTGGCGGGTTATGGCGGCTTGGTCTCGGTGGGCCAGCAGGCCTTCGTCGGCATCGGCGCCTATGCGATGTTCGCGGGCGTGATCCTGCTGGGCTGGAACCCGGTTGTGGCGATCCTGCTGGGCGGTCTTGCGGCGCTGGCTCTGGCCGTTCCCACGGCCTTCTTCGCCTTCCGTCTGCAGGGCGCCTATTTTGCCATCGGCACCTGGGTGATCGCCGAGGTGATGCGCCTGCTGATCGCGCAGTGGAAGGCGCTCGGCGGCGGCACCGGCACCTCGCTGCCACGCGAGGCGACCAGCAACATCATGGGCACGGATGCGATCCGGGCGCTGTTCGGTGTGCGCGAAGCAGCCGCGCGCGACATTCTCGCCTATTGGCTGGCGCTGGCGCTGGTCGTGGCCGTCACAGCCTGCATCTACTGCCTGCTGCGCAGTCGCCTCGGGCTGGCGCTGGCGGCTGTGCGCGACAATGTCGGGGCGGCCCAATCGGTCGGCGTCAATGCCGGGCGGCTCAAATGGGCGGTGTTTCTGATCGCCGCGGCCGCCACCGGACTGACTGGCGCGCTGATCTTTGTGCAGACGGCCCGCATCTCGCCGGAAGCTGCCTTCGCCGTCACCGACTGGACGGCCTACGTCATCTTCATCGTCGTCATCGGCGGCATCGGCACCATCGAGGGCCCCATCGTCGGGGTGCTGGTCTTCTTTGTGCTGCGTTCGGCGCTGGCTGACTACGGCAGCTGGTACCTGATGACACTCGGCCTCGCCGCCATCGCGGTGATGCTGTTCGCACCGAAGGGGCTGTGGGGGCTGATCTCGGCCCGTAGCGGCCTGCACCTGTTTCCGGTCCGCCGCAGGCTGGCCGGTCCGAATATTAAGGGAGGAGATTGATGGCGGATATCGAAACCGACGTGCTGATCGTGGGCACAGGCCCGGCCGGCTCGGCCACGGCGGCGCTTCTATCCAGCTCCGGCGTGGCCAACATGGTCGTGAACCGCTACCGCTGGCTGTCGAATACGCCGCGCGCCCACATCACCAACCAGCGCACCATGGAGGTGCTGCGCGACCTCGGGCCGGAGGTCGAGGCCGAGGCCGTGATGCACGCCTCGCCGCAGGAGCTGATGGGCGAGAACGTGTTCTGCGAAAGCCTGGCCGGCGAAGAGCTTGGCCGGATGAAGAGCTGGGGCACGGACCCGCTCTCCAAGGCTGAACATCTCCTGTCGTCGCCGTCCTTCATGAACGATCTGCCCCAGACCTTCATGGAACCGATTCTGTTCAAGACGGCATGCGCGCGAGGAACGCAGGCACGCATGAGCACCGAATACGTCAGCCATGTTCAGGATGCGGACGGCGTGACCACGACCTGCCGCGACCGGCTGTCGGGCAAGGACTTCACCGTACGGTCGCAGTTCCTTGTCGGTGCCGATGGCGGCAATTCGCTGGTGGCCGAGCATCTGGGTCTGCCGTTCGAGGGCAAGATGGGCGTCGGCGGGTCGATGAATATCCTGTTTCGAGCCGATCTTTCGAAATACGTCGCTCACCGGCCAAGCGTCCTCTACTGGGTCATGCAGCCCGGTGCCGACGTCGGCGGGATCGGCATGGGACTCGTTCGCATGGTGCGGCCGTGGAACGAGTGGCTGATCGTCTGGGGCTACGACATCAACCAGCCGCCGCCGGACGTGACGCCGGAACTGGCCACCGGTGTCGCGCGTCAGCTGGTCGGAGATCCCGAGCTCGAGATCGAGCTTCTGGGCGCCAACACCTGGACCGTGAACAACTGCTTCGCCACCCGGATGCAGAAGGGGCGGGTGTTCATCATGGGTGACGCCGCGCACCGGCATCCTCCCTCGAACGGGCTCGGATCCAACACTTCGATCCAGGACGGGTTCAACCTCGCCTGGAAGCTTGCCAATGTCGTCAAGGGGCAGGCGGGCATCGGGCTTCTGGACAGCTTTTCGGCTGAGCGTGCGCCGATCGCGCGCCAGATCGTGACGCGCGCGAACCAGTCCATCGCCGAATTCGGACCCATCTTCGAGGCGCTCGGCATGGATGGCGGCGTGGATCACGACAAGATCCAGAGGAACATGGAGGCCCGCGCCGACGCGACCCCAGCGGCCGAGGCGCAGCGCGAGGCACTCCGCAGGGCCATTGCCTTCAAGAGGTACGAGTTCGATGCCCATGGCGTCGAGATGAACCAGCGCTATGCGTCGGGAGCGGTGGTGACCGACGGCCAGCCCGAGCCGGCTTTCGAGAAGGATTGCGAGCTGCACTATGCGCCGACGACCTGGCCCGGCGCGCGCTTGCCGCACGTCTGGGTCTTTGAGCGCTCCGGCAGGAAGGTCTCGACACTCGACCTTTGCGGACGTGGCGAGTTCACGCTGTTGACCGGCATTGGCGGCGAGGCGTGGGTTGCCGCTGCCGGGACGGTGGCCGCGGAACTCGGTCTGCCGATCCGCACGCATGTCATCGGCCCGCGTCGAGCGATCGAGGACCATACCGGCGACTGGGCGCGCCTTCGCGAAATCCGCGACGCAGGCTGCCTGCTCGTGCGTCCCGACCAACACGTCGCCTGGCGCTCGCAGGCGCTGGCCGCCGATCCGGCGGGCGAGTTGCGCCGGATCCTCAAATCCATTCTCGCTCGCTGAGGAATGTCCATGATCGACGAACACGAATACGGCTACTTCACGGAAGCGAACTCGGCCGAAGTCGTCGTGGCGCGCAACAAGAACGCCAAGGACCAGCGGCTCATCCAGGTGATGGAAGTCATCACCCGCAAGCTGCATGAGGCGGTGAAGGAGATCGAGCCGACACAGGAGGAATGGTTCGGCGCGATCATGTTCCTCACGCAGACGGGCCAGATCTGCAACGAATGGCGCCAGGAGTACATCCTGCTGTCGGATGTCCTCGGCGTCTCGATGCTGGTCGATGCGATCAACAACCGCAAGCCATCGGGCGCCTCGGAATCCACCGTGCTGGGGCCATTCCATGTCGCCGATGCGCCCG
Organism: Mesorhizobium calcicola; assembly: GCF_042682105.1. Lineage (NCBI taxonomy): Bacteria > Pseudomonadati > Pseudomonadota > Alphaproteobacteria > Hyphomicrobiales > Phyllobacteriaceae > Mesorhizobium > Mesorhizobium calcicola. Next base: position 90,248 of record NZ_JBHUGY010000035.1, on the reverse strand, counting down.
AACTGCCGATGGGCTCGAACATCTGCCTCGACCAGAAGGGCGAGCCGATGTTCGTGCACGGCCGCATCCTCGACACCGAGGGCCACCCGATCGCGGGCGCCAGGATCGACGTCTGGCAGGCCAATGACGAAGGCTTCTACGACGTGCAGCAGAAGGGCATTCAACCCGACTTCAACCTGCGCGGCGTCTTCCGTACCGGCGCGGACGGACGCTACTGGTTCCGCGGCGCAAAGCCCAAATACTACCCGATCCCGGATGACGGGCCTGTCGGCAAGCTGCTCGGCGCGCTGGGACGCCATCCCAATCGCCCGGCGCATCTGCACTACATCATCGAGGCCGCAGGCTTCGATGCGCTGACCACGCACATCTTCGATCCGGACGACCCGTACATCGATTCGGACGCCGTCTTCGGCGTGAAGAAGAGCCTGCTCGCCGAGTTCCGCAAGGTCGAGGATGCCGAAGCCGCCGCCAGGGCCCAGGTCTCGGCTCCGTTCTACGACGTGGAGTTCGATTTCGTGCTGTCGCGGAAGAAGACCAAGTGACCCTGCGCCGCAGGTGCCGCGAAGGCGCCTGCACGCAGGTCGGTATTGCGCAAACGGGAGGAAACTGATGGCCGCACTTGAGAAGATGTTCGATGTCAGAGGCAAGTCGGTGATCGTCACCGGCGGCGCAAGCGGCATCGGCCAAGCCTATGCAGAGATCATGGCCGAGCATGGGGCGAAAGTCTGCATCTTCGACCTGAATCCTGCCGGGCTGGAGAAAACCGTGGCGGCGATCGGTGCTGCCGGCGGCGAGGTCTGGGGCCAGGTCGTCGATGTCGGCGACCGTGCGGCGATGGCTCGAGCCTTCGACAAGGTGGCTGAGAAGACGGGTTCGATCGATGTCGTGTTCGCCAATGCCGGGATCGACGCCGGACCGGGCTTCAACACCCCGACCGGCGAGAGGAATCCCGAGGGCGCCATCGAGAACCTTCCCGACGAGCACTGGGACAAGGTGATCGAGATCAACCTGACTTCGGTCTACACCACCATAAAGCACGCCGTCCGGCACATGAAGCCGAATGGCGGCGGCCAGATCATCGTCACTTCGTCCATCGCCTCGCTGATCAACGAGAGCATCGTGGGCACGCCCTACATGCCCGCCAAAGCCGCGGTGAACCATCTCGTGCGCCACATGGCGATGGAACTCGGCGCCTACAACATACGCATCAACGCCATCCTGCCCGGTCCGTTCATCACCAACATCGCCGGTGGCCGGCTGCGCAACCCGGCGGACCGCAAAGCCTTCGAAGCCCAGTCGCTCGTCGGCCGGATCGGCGATCCGGAAGAGATCAAGGGCCTTGCGCTTTATCTGGCGTCGCCCGCCGCGTCCTACGTGACCGGCTCGCTGATCGTCATCGATGGCGGCTCGCTGCTGCGGATGACCTGAACAATGAACAAGCTTTGAACTGACGCCGGTCTCGTCGAGGGGACGGGCCGGCTTAACCAAGGGAGGAAATGACGATGACCTACTACAACAGACTTGTGAAATCGGGCTTGCCCAGCCGCCGGACCGTGCTGAAGGGGCTTGGAGCTGGTGTTGCCGCCAGTACGCTGGCCATGCCGCGCTATGCGCGCGCCGCGACCGCCGGGAAGATCAAGATTGGCTATCTCAGCCCGACGACGGGACCACTCGCCCTCTTTGGCGAAACGGATGGCTATACCTTGCAGAAGATCCGCGCCTTGCTCGGCGGCCAGCTAAAATGCGCCGACGGCAATACTTACGAGATCGAGATCCTCGATCGCGACAGCCAGTCCAATCCGAACAAGGCATCGGAAATCGCCGGCAACCTCATCCTGAACGACGAGGTGCACCTGCTCGTTCCGGCGTCGACCACCGACACGATCCTGCCCGCGGCCGAACAGTGCGAACTCTATGAGACACCATGCATCTCTTCCGGCGCGCCCTGGCAGGCGGTGATCATGCCGCGCGGCGGCGGCAAGCAGACCTTCGAATGGACCTACCATTTCTTCTGGGGCCTCGACGAGGCGCTGAATACCTTCGTCGGGCTCTGGAACCATCTCAAGACAAACAAGAAGGTCGGGATGCTGTTTCCTCAGAACATCGACGGCGAGACCTGGGGCAATGACGAATACGGCCTGCCGGCGCCGACCCGCAAGGCCGGCTACGAGGTCGTGGTGCCCGGCTACTTCCAACCGCGTACCAATGATTTCTCCGCCCAGATCGCCGAGTTCAAGAAGCAGGGCTGCGACATCATCGGCGGCATCACCTATCCGGACGATTTGAAGACCTTCGTCACCCAGTGCAACCAGCAGGGCTTCAAGCCGAAGGCAGTCACGGTGGCAGCGGCGCTGCTGTTCCCAAGCGGCGTCGAGGCGATGGGTCCGCTCGGCAACGGCATGTCCTCGGAGGTCTGGTGGACGCCGGCCTTCCCGTTCAAGTCGTCGCTGACCGGGCAGGTCAGCCGCGACATCGCCGACCAATGGGAAGTCGACGCGAAGCGGCAGTGGACTCAGCCGCTGGGCTATTCGCATGCCCTGCTCGAGGTGGCGCTGGACATCCTGAAGCGCTCTTCCAATCCACTCGACCGCCAGGCCAACCGCGATGCGCTGGTCGCCACCGATCTGCAGACGCTGGTCGGCCACATCAAGTTCGACGGCTCGCCCCACAAGAACATCTGCAAGACGCCGATCTTCGGCGGCCAGTGGGTGAAGGGCGAGAAATGGCCCTACGACCTGAAGATCGTCGACAACACGGTCAATCAGCTCTTCGCGCCTCAACAGCCGATTCAGCCGATCGCCTGGTGACATGAGCGAGGACGCGGGGGGAGTCATGGACAGAGAAATCCTGCTCAAGGCACGCAGCGTATCGAAGTCCTTCGGCGCCGTCCGCGTCCTGCATGAGGTGAGTTTCGACGTGCATCGGGGCGAGGTGCTGGGCATCCTCGGCCCGAACGGGGCGGGCAAGACGACGCTGTTCAATATGATCAGCGGCGATTTGAAGGCGTCGGCCGGCGAGATCCAGCTCAGCGAGACGGCGCTCCGCGGCGAGCCGCCCTTCCGGCGCTGCCAGATGGGGATCGGGCGGACCTATCAGATCCCGCGTCCCTATTCCGGCATGACCACCTTCGAGAACCTGCTGGTCGCCGCCGCTTTCGGCGGCGGCCGCTCCGAGAAGACAAGCTATGCCTTCTGCGCTCAGGTTCTGCGCGATTGCGAGCTCTCCGACAAGGCCAATGTCTCGGCGGGGGCTCTGACGCTCCTCGATCGCAAACGGTTGGAACTGGCGCGCGCGCTGGCTTCGGATCCGAAGCTGCTGCTTCTGGATGAGATCGCGGGCGGGCTGACGGACGATGAATCGAAGGCGCTGGTGGCGCTGGTGCGCCGCATCCGCGACCGCGGCATCACCATCGTGTGGATCGAGCATGTGCTGCACGCGCTGCTGGCGGTGGCCGACCGGCTCTTGGTGCTGAATTTCGGTGAGAAGATCGCCGAAGGCGTGCCGGCCGAGGTGATTGCACTGCCCGAGGTCCAGCGCGTCTACATGGGGATCGAGGTATGACGGCCGTTCTTTCCACCCACGGGCTCCTCGCCCGCTATGGGGATTTCCAGGCCCTCTACGGCATCGACACCGAACTGCACCAGGGCGAGGCCGTGGCCCTGATCGGCGCGAACGGGGCAGGAAAGTCCACCCTCTTGCGTTCGATCATGGGCCTGCTCCCGGTTGGGCGCGAGATGGTGCGGCTGCACGGCGAGCCTGTCGGCGGTACCGCGACCGATCGCATGGTGCAGAAGGGTGTCGCCATCGTGCCAGAGGGCCGTCGCCTTTTCACCGGCATGTCGGTCGAGGACAATCTGCGCGTCGCCATCGACCAGGCCGCGCGCGTGGGCGCCAAGGGTGGATGGACGCTGCCGCGGTTGCACCAGCTGTTCCCCATCCTCAAGCAGAAGGCCCGCACGCAGGTGCAGAGCCTCTCGGGCGGGCAGCAGCAGATGGTGGCCATTGGCCGCGCGCTGCTGTGCCAGCCGCGCGTCCTGCTCTGCGACGAGATCAGCCTCGGCCTCGCACCGAAGGTGATCCGCGAAATCTATGCCGCCTTGCCCGAAATCCGCGCCACCGGCACGGCGGTGATCCTGGTTGAACAGGATGTGAGCCTCGCCCAGTCCGCCTCCGACCGCCTCTACTGCATGCTGGAGGGCCGCGTGACCCTCTCCGGCAAGTCCGCCGAAGTCACGCGAGAGCAGATTGGCAAAGCCTATTTTGGAGCGGGCCATGGAGTGGTTTGACGCATTGGTGCAGGGGATCCTGCTGGGCGGCATGTATGCCCAGTATGCGCTCGGCATGGCGCTGATGTTCGGCGTCATGCGGATCGTCAACATCAGCCATGGCGATCTGGTGATCCTTCTGTCGCTGATCGGCATCTCGATGTCCACGGCCTGGGGCCTGGGGCCGCTGCCGGTGCTGATTGTGCTGGTGCCGCTCGCGGTGCTGATGGGTTGGGTGCTGCAGAAGGTCGTCCTCAACCGCGTGGTGGGCAGCGATCCGCTGCCGTCGCTGATCGCGACCTTCGGGCTGTCGATCGCGTTGCAGAACCTGATGCTTCAGATCTGGTCCGCAAACAGCCGGTCGTTGCCGGGCCGCGGGCTGGAGAGCCAGTCCATGGAGATCGCCGGCATCTATGTCGGCGTCCTGCCGCTGATCGTGCTCGCGGTCGCCATGGGGCTGACCTGGGGCCTCGACCTGATGCTGAAGCGCACGCGCTTCGGCCGGGCGCTCCGTGCCGCTTCGGCCGATGTCGAGGCAGCAGCGATGACCGGCATCGATCCCCGCGCCGTCTACGCGATGGCAACGGCGGTCGCGGTCGGTATCCTCGGCTTCGCAGCCGTCTTCCAGGCACTGCGGTCGACTGTCGCGCCGGCCGACGGACCCGCGCAACTGATCTATGCCTTCGAGGCGGTGATCATTGGCGGCATGGGTGCGGTGTGGGGCGCCTTCATCGGCTCGATGGTCCTCGGCATCTCGCAGGCCATCGGCTTCCGCGTCGATCCAGGCTTCGGCGTGCTCGCCGGCCACATCGTCTTCCTGATCGTGCTGGCGACGCGCCCGCAGGGCCTGTTCGGAAAGGCCTCATGATGAGCGCAATCGCCTATGCCGCAACCGAGGTGCGCGAGGTCCTGGTCCAGCGCCAGACCCAGTCGGGCCGCATCGCGATGATGCTCTCGGTGCTGGCGCTGATCGGGATCGCCGCCATGCCGTGGTGGGCCTCGACCGGAACGATCCGGTCGATTCTTGTGCTGTGTTGCTATGTCGCCGTCGCGCAGATGTGGAACCTGCTCGCCGGCTATGCCGGCCTCGTCTCGGTAGGCCAGCACGCCTTCATGGGCGCCGCGGGCTATGCGCTTTTCGTGCTGGCGCAGACTTACGGCATCAATCCGTTCGTGGCGGTCTTCCTTTCACTCCTGGTGCCTGCGGCGCTGGCTGTGCCGATCTACCTGCTGCTTCATCGCCTGGACGGCCCGTATTTCTCGATCGGCACCTGGGTCGTGGCCGAGGTCTTCCGGCTGACTGCGTCGAACCTGCCCCTCGTCAACTCTGGCGCCGGCATGTCGCTTCGGGTGATGAAGGACTACTCATCCTTCGAACGCAATGTCGCCATGTCGCTGCTCTGCGCGGGCATGCTGCTGGTCACGCTGGGCGGCAGCTACTGGCTGCTTCGCTCGCGCTTCGGCCTTGCGCTGATCGCCATGCGCGACAATCCGGTCGCAGCGGCCAGCCAGGGCGTGAATGTCGCAAAGCTGCGCTTCCTGATCTATGTCGCAGCGGCGGTGGGCTGCGGCCTGGCGGGCGCGATCTACTTCATGGCGCAGTTGCGCATCACCCCGGGCTCGGCCTTCGATCCCATGTGGGCGAACATCGCGATCTTCATCGTCATGGTCGGCGGGATCGGATCCATCGAAGGCGTTCTGATCGGGTCTTTGATCTTCTTCGTCGCTGACCGCTGGTTTGGAGAGTACGGCGCAACCTATTTCGTGATCCTCGGCCTGATGACGCTGCTGGTGGCGCTATACGCCCGCACCGGCATCTGGGGCCTGATCTCGAAACGATGGGATGCGCCCTGGTTCCCGATTCGGCGCAAGCTCGTCGATCCGAAGCACTGAGAGGAAGGGATCTCATGAAAGCAGCCATCTTCGATAGGGTCGGCAGTCCGCTGCGGATCGGCATCGTGCCCGAGCCGGCACCAGCGCCCGACGAAGTCCTGCTGCGCGTTGCCGCCTGCGGCATTTGCGGCAGCGACCTGCACATCACGGAGGACCCGGTCCCGTTCGGCATCGGCGGCGGCTTCGTCCTTGGTCACGAATTCGCAGGTGACATCGTCGCGGCCGGGTCGGAGGTGACCGGCCTTCGGATTGGTGATCGCGTGGCGGTCGTGCCGATGCGCGGCTGCGGGCATTGCGAGGCCTGCGGGCGAGGCGATCCCGGGCGCTGCCCCGAGATGGTGCTGATCGGCGGCGGCTATGCGCAATACGTCACTGTCGCCGCGCGCCAGTGCCATGTCCTGCCCCACGACGTGGCGCTCGAGGATGGCGCGCTGGCCGAGCCGCTCTCGGTCGCGCTGCATTGCGTTTTCCGCTCGGGCATGAAGCCGGGAGACCGGGTCGCCATCCTGGGTGCCGGACCAATCGGCCTGCTCGTCGCCTTCTGGGCGCGGCGGATGGGGGCCTCGCGCGTCGTCGTCGCGGACCTTCATGACCATCAGCGCGAGCGTGCGCTCGCTCTCGGCGCGACCGGCTTCGCGCTTTCGGGCGAAAGGCTGGCCGAAAACCTCGCCGATCTCTGCGGTGGGGCGCCTGATATCGTCTTCGAATGCGTCGGCAAGCGCGGTCTCATCGGCGCCGCGGTCGAGGCGGTCCGGCTGCAGGGCACGGTGGTCGGCGTCGGCCTCTGTATCGGCGGCGATCAGTGGGACCCGTTCATGGCGCTGATGAAGGAAGTGAACCTGCTCTTCTCGGTCTTCTTCCATCAGCGCAACGAATTCGGCGTCGCGCTCGATGCACTGCGCGGCGGACCTTTCAAGCCACAGGCGCTGATCACCGATCGGATCGACCTGTCGCCGGTTCCGCAGATCTTCGAGAGCCTTCGCCACCGCACAACGCAATGCAAGGTGCTGATCAAGCCGGACCTTGCCTAAGGAGGCCGGAACTTTGTCTGAGGAGGCCGGAATTTTGTCTGAGGAGGAAATGAGATGACAGTTCAGTTCGAAACACTCGAATACAATCTCGGCGGCACCAAGACGGTGGTGAAGGCCATCGGCAAGGGCAAACCCGTGCTGTTCCTGCACGGCGCCTCGACACTTGAAGGTTTCGATTTTGCAGAAGGTCTCGCCGACCGTTTCCGCGTTCTGTGCCCCAGCCATCCGGGCTTCGGCTTTTCCGGCCCGGCGCCGCATGTGGCTGGCATGTCCGACATGGTTCTGCACTATCTGAATCTGCTCGATGTCCTGGGCCTGCCGGAGAAGCCTCATCTCATGGGCTTTTCCATGGGTGGCTGGATGGCGACCGAGCTCGCCGGCGTTGTGCGCGAACGCTTCGACAAGGTGGTGCTGATTTCGCCGGCAGGGCTCAACGATCCCGAGCATCCGGCCACCGATCTCGGTGAGATCGCGCCACAGGAGCTGCCGGCCTATCTGGCGCATGACGTTTCGGTGGCACTCCGCTACTTCCCGGATGGTTCGGATACCGCCTTCGCGCGGGCCTTCGGCGCCGATCGCGCCCGTGAGGGCGAGACGCTCGGCCGGCTGCTGGCGCCATTCGGCATGGGCCACCCGAATTTACGCCGCTTCCTGGCACGCATCACCAATCCGACGCTGGTCGTCTGGGGCACCAAGGACCGTCTGCTGCCCGTGAGCCAGGCGCCGCTCTTCGTCGAGGCGCTGCCAGACGCACGGCTGATCCTGGTCGAGAACGCTGGCCACTTCGTCATGCAGGAAGAACCCGGAACCCTGACCAAGGTCGGCGATTTCCTCGCAGGCTCAAACCGATTTCAATGAGGAGGAGAGATCATGAACAAACCCATCAAGCATGGCTCGTGGGGAACGACCGTCGACCATCGTGACTTGCTGAGGAAGATCGCGGAGATCGGGCCGATCCTGGAAGCCAACGCCGCCGCCGATGAAGAGAACGGCGAACTGACCCCGGCTACGTTCGAGGCGCTGAAGCCGTTGCGGATGTCGCACATCTTCGCCGCGGAAAGCCTTGGCGGCGCGCAACTGCCACCGACACAGGGCCTCGAACTCATAGAGGCGATCACCTGGCATTCGGGATCGGCGGGCTGGGTTTCCATGGTGCACTGCTGTATCGGCGCGATGTCGGCGGCCTTCCTGCCCGACAGTGCGGTCGAGCGGCTTTTCGCACCCGGCACCGACAACCGTTTTTCGGGGCAGGGCGCACCGCTCGGCATGCTGAAGAAGGTCGACGGCGGCTACAGGCTAAACGGCAAGTGGAGCTATGGCAGCGGTTTCAGCCACGCTACCTACAGCCACAGCGCCGCCTTCGTCGACGATGGTGCCGGCAAGCCCGCCAAGGATGAAAAAGGCAATGTTATCGTCATGTGCGCCCATGCGCCGATCTCCGAGCACAAGAAGCTCGGCAACTGGGACGTGCTGGGCCTCGGTGGCACGGGCAGCATCGACTATGCGGCCGAGGACGTCTTCATCGCCGACGATCTCGTTTTCCCGATCCTGACAGCGCCGCCGCTGCGCCAGAAGGAGTTCTTCAGTCTCGGTGTGGTGGGTCTCGCCGCCATCGGCCACACTGGCTGGGCTCTGGGCACCGGGCGGCGGATGCTGGACGAGATCGCCAAGTTCGCCCGCTCGAAGTCGGGCCGCGCCGGACTGATCGGCGAGAGCGAGAAGTTCTGGCACGACTATGGCCGTGCCGAGGCCCGCTATCGCGCTGCCCGCGCCTTTGTCTTCGAAGTCTGGCGCGACATCGAGGGGACGGTCGAAGCCGGCAATAGGATGTCGACGCGGCAGATCAGCCTTGTCCATCTGGCCAAGTCCGAGATTCACGAAGTTGGCGTCGATATCTGCAACTTCGCCTACCGCGCGGGCGGCGGCGCGTCGCTGCGCGCCGGCGTGATCCAGCGCACCTTCCGCGAGATGATGGTGGCGGCCAACCACTTCACGATCGCGCCGTCGATCGTCACATCGGCAGGCCGCGACATAGGCGGTATTTGGAGCAACCATGTCTGGCAGTTCTACGATCTGATCGAGAAGAAGTAGTCCGAAGGGCCGGGCGGGGACGCCGCCCGGCCTCCTTCAAAGTGGAGATGAGATACGTCGATGAGCTTTCCGCATCCGATGACCAACGCCTTCCGCGAAGCCTTTCGTCGCCATCCGGCGGGTGTCGCTGTGATCACGGCCGACCCTGGTGATCAACCGGTGGCGATGACCGTGTCCTCGCTGATCTCGGTAAGCGCCGCGCCACCGGTCGTCGCCTTTTCACTTTCAATGAAGTCCACCTCGTCCGGACCCATGCTGCGGGCCGAGACCATGGTGATCCACCTGCTCCGCTTCACCGATATTGACCTGGCGCAACTCTGCGCGTCGAGCGGCGCGGAACGCTTCCCGCCCGGGGGCGCCTGGGCGCGGCTACCCACGGGCGAACCGCGCTATACGGGCGTTTCGACCTGGTTCCGTGCGCGTCGGCTCGGCCTCCTGCCGATCGAGGGAGCGACGCTGGTCGCGGCGGAGCTGCTGGAAGGCGACGTGCAGCCGGACGAAGTCCCTCCAGAGGCGCATTCGCTGGTCTATCTCGACCGTCGCTGGCATCGCCTGCACAAGGAACTGGACGGCGTGGCCGAGCTTCTTGATTCGTCGCGTTTTCTTTAAGCGAACCGGTTCCTAAGCGCTCGAAAGGCGTCGTGGCGAGTATGGAGGCCGAGACTGCGCATCGGACAGCCGCGCCGGCTGTCGGGCCATGGACCTTCCATCCTGACACGAATGCGCAAACCCTCGTGTTACGCTCTGATGGTGTTACGTCACCGATCTGATAGCCATCAAAGCAAATGGGAGAGGTCGCCACGTCGGGGGTGCCGATACCGGCCTGCGCATCCAGACGGCGGATGAGAAGTTCCGCGAAGCTTTTGCCAAGTGCGTAGGCATGCTGGCGGCCAGGCATTTCCCCGGACTGGTCAAGGCGGGCGACTGCGCCGCCGTGGTGGCCGTGCTGGTCAACTGCTGAATGACGAAGTCGCTACGAAAGATATGCCAGCCAGGCGGTTCAATTCATAACGCCGTCTTTATTTGTATCTGATCTGCTGATACATAACCCCGTGTGACGAGTGCGGGCCATATGTCGAATGAAATCATGGTTGTCGATCCGCTTGAGCGGCTTGACTTGTTGAAGAGCCTCGCGAGCGAGGTCCGGGTCCGGATTCTCGATCTGCTGCACCGCAAGGGGCCGAAAAACGTCAATCAAGTGGCCGAAGAACTGGGTCTTCCGCAATCGACAATTTCCGCAAACATCCAGGTTCTTGTCGATGTCGGATTGATCGAGACGAAATCACAGAAGGCGCGCAAGGGAAGCCAGAAGGTCTGCTATTCGACCTTCTCCGAGTTGGTTGTCGTCTTTAAGGACCGCACCCCGGCGCAGGATCTCGGCGTCATAGAAGTGGCGATGCCGCTTGGACTCTATACAAGATGCGAAGTTTCCGCTCCCTGCGGCCTGTGCTCAAAGGACGGCGTCATCGGACTGCTCGATGTGCCCGACACCTTCCTCGATCCTGACCGTATGCGGGCCGGGCTGCTGTGGTTCACGCGTGGCTTCGTCGAATACCAGTTTCCCAACAATGCGACGCTTGCCAATGCCAAAGTCGGCGGGTTGGAGCTGGCGATGGAGCTTTCGTCCGAGGTGCCGGGCACATCGAAGGATTGGCCATCGGACATCACGGTCGCGATCAACGGACACGAGATAGATACCTGGACGGCGCCGGCCGACTATGGCGACAAGCGCGGGAAGCATACGCCCGGCTGGTGGAAGCTGGCCGGATCTCAGTATGGCGACCTCGCACACTGGCGCGTCACGAATAACGGCACCTATCGCAACAATGACAAGGTTTCGAAATGCTCGCTGGCTGATCTGGAGCTCGAGCGGCACCGCTCGATCCGGATACGAATCGGCGTGAAGGAAGATGCGCGTCACCCCGGCGGCATAAACATCTTCGGCAGCGGCTTCGGCAATTACAGCAACGACATCGTTCTGCGCCTGCTGAAGGCTTGAGAGCATATTAGGCCCTTGACGGGCGAACGAACTCCGCCCTTAACTGACCCGCGGCCCGGATATAGACCGGAAAGTCGGATTGATAGTCCGCAGTGGGAGGGATCATGAAGGCCAGAGTCACGGCGAACGCGGCCTATACCGTCGCGGATATCGACAAACGTCTTTACGGCTCGTTTCTCGAGCATCTTGGCCGGGCGGTCTATACGGGCATCTACGAACCCGGACATCAGCAAGCGGACGCAGAGGGAATGCGCAGGGACGTGATCGAGTTGGTGCGTGCGCTCGACACTCCGATCTGCCGTTACCCGGGTGGCAATTTCGTGTCCGCCTACAATTGGGAAGACGGCATAGGCCCAAAGGAGAACCGCCCGCGGCGGCTCGATCTTGCCTGGCGTACCACGGAGCCGAACCTGGTTGGAATCCACGAATTCGCCGACTGGGCCGAAAAGGCCGGCACCGAGATGATGCTTGCGGTCAATCTCGGTTCCCGCGGCCTCGACGAGGCGCGGGCCTTCGTTGAATACGTCAACCACCCGGGCGGCAGCTACTGGTCCGACCTCAGGGCCAAGAACGGACGCGCGCAACCCTGGAACTGCCGTCTCTGGTGTCTCGGCAATGAAATGGACGGTCCCTGGCAGGTCGGCCACAAGTCGGCGAGCGAATACGGCCATCTCGCCAACGAGACCGCCAAGGCGCTGCGTGGCCTCGACCCAACGGTGGAACTGGTCGTCTGCGGCTCGTCGCATTCCAATATGCCGACCTATCCGCAGTGGGAAGCAACCGTGTTGGAAGCGACCTACGAGCAGGTCGACTACATCTCTCTCCATATGTATTTCGAGAATTACGAGAAGAATACGGCCGAATATCTCGCTCTTCCGGCCAAGCTCGACCGCTACATTGGCACGGTCGCGGGCATCATCGACTACGTGAAGGCCAAGACCCGCTCGAAACGGGACGTGAAGATCTCCTTCGACGAGTGGAACGTCTGGTACCATCAGCGCAAGCAGGACGCTGAGCGCATGCGCGGCTGGGACTGGCCGGAAGCGCCCAGGCTTCTGGAAGACATCTACAATTTCGAGGACGTGCTGCAGGTCGGCTGCATCATCAACACCTTCATCCGCCGGTCGGATATTGTTCGCATCGCCTGCATTGCGCAACTGGTGAACGTTATCGCGCCGATCATGACCGATCCCGGCGGCAGCGCCTGGCGGCAGACGATCTACTGGCCTTTTATGCTGGCTTCCAAGCACGGCCGCGGCACCGCGCTGCAGCTCGCGGTCGAGGTGCCTACCTATGACGCGGCCGCGGCCGACAAGGTGCCATGGCTCGACATTACTGGCGTGCATGATTCGAACGCCGGCACGCTGACCTTCTTCGCAATCAACCGGCATGGGTCCGAGACGATAGAGGCCGACGTCGCCCTCGAGCGGTTCGCCGCCAAGTCCATCGAGCATACGATCATCCGTCATGACGATCTCGAGGCCTGCAACACGAAGGACGCGCCGGACAACGTATCACCGGTCAAAGGCAACGGGGCAGCGCTCAGCGGCAAGGGAATGACGCTGAACTTGCCGCCGCACTCCTACTCGATGGTGCGCGTGACACTCTGAGTTAATATCCGACTATCAGATATATACCGTAAAATCCGTTGCAGGCGGATTGGTTTGGTGTAGCATTGAAACGTTCAAGGCGGATCTAACCGCCGTACTCGGGAGGAAGCTGAGATGAACTTTCGCAGGATGATGGCCATAGCGGTGGTTGCGGCCGGAGGATTCTGGGCCGTCGCGGCCCAGGCCGAAGAAACCGTCATGTGGTGGGATTTCCTCGGCGGCGGCGACGGTGTGCGCATGAAGCAGATGATCACTGACTTCAACACCGCCCATGCCGGCAAGATCAAGATCGACGCCACGACGCTGGAGTGGGGCACGCCCTTCTACGCGAAGGTGCAGACCTCGGCCGCGGTCGGTGAGGCGGCAGACGTCATGACCTATCATGCCAGCCGCATCCCCCTGGCGGTGAGCCAGGACATACTCGAAGAAATCACCGCCGACGACATGAGCAAGATGGGCCTCTCGGCCTCGGACTTTGCCCAGACGACGATGGACGCGGTGACGGTCGACGGCAAGCAATACGCAGTGCCGCTCGATACCCATCCAATCGTCCTGTACTACAATCGCGTCCTCCTGAAGAAGGCAGGCGTGCTCGGCGACGACGGCCGTCCCGTGGGCATGGGCAACAAGGAGGAATTCACCGCGACACTGCAGAAGTTGAAGGATGCCGGCGTCGAGTTCCCGTTGGGCAGCGTCACCGCCGACGGCAACTTCATGTACCGCACCATTTATTCGCTGGTGTGCCAGCAAGGCGGCGAGCTTCTGACGGGCAACGAGTTCCTCGCCGGCGACAACGGCAAGAAGTTGGCGAACGCGTTGGCGGTTCTGCAAGGGTGGACGAAGGCCGGGCTGCAGTCGACCTATACGGACTATCCCGCAACCGTCGCCCTATTCACCTCGGGCAAGGCCGCAATGATGATCAACGGCGTCTGGGAAGTTCCCACGATGACCGACCTCGCCAAGCAAGGCAAGCTGTTCGACTGGGGCGCCGTCGAGATCCCGGTGATCTTCGACAAGCCATGCACCTATGCGGACAGCCATTCGTTCGCAATCCCGAAGAACAAGGGCAAGGAGATCAGCCCGGAAAAGCGTGCCGCCGTTCTCGAGGTGATCTCATGGATGGACAAGCACTCGCTGTTCTGGGCCACGGCAGGCCACATCCCGGCATACAAGCCAGTCACTGAGACGGCCGAATACAAGGCAATGCAGCCCAATGCGACCTACTCGACGCTGACGGCCAACATGATCTTCGATCCGAAGTCGCCCAAGGCTGGTGTCGCCGGACCGATCTTCGACATCATGTCCAATTATTTCGTGCCGACCCTCAACGGAGAGATGGACCCGGGCGAGGCGGTGAATTCCATCAAGGAAGAGTTGAACAGCATGTAAGGCTCAAGGCTGGGGCCGCCCTGCCCAGAACGGCCCCAGCCATATCTAAGGAAGAGCCATGCTTCGCAACTCCCGCACTGAACGTCTTGTCGCACTGGTGCTGGTCGCTCCCTTCCTGGCGATCTACTTGCTGGCGTTCGTCTATCCGACGGTCCAGATGTTTCGCATCTCCTTCACCGATGCGCCGCTGATCGGCGCGGGTCGGTGGGTTGGTCTCGACAACTATCTGCGGCTCGACAACGACCCGATGTTCCGGCGCGCGGTCTGGAACACCGCTTACTTCGTGCTGATGACGGTCGTCCCCGGGACGCTCATCGCCCTGTTGATCGCGCTTGGCGTGTCGCGCCTCAAGGGCCGGTTCCAGGCGATCGTGCTGGCGCTGTTCTTCCTGCCCTATATCCTGCCGGTGTCCGTCGTTTATCTGATCTGGGACTGGACGCTGAATTTCCAGTTCGGGATCGCGATGCATGTACTGGACTGGCTGGGGATCCCGCGCGTACCGGTCTTTAAGTCGCGCGTCTGGTTCTTGCCGGCGGTGGCTGGGGTGACGATCTGGTGGACCGCGGGCTTCTCGATCCTCCTCTTCCTCGCCGGATTGCGGTCCATACCACCGGAGATCTACGAAGCCGCGGCGCTCGACAACTCGACGCGATGGACCACGTTCCGGCGTATCACCTGGCCACTGCTATGGCCGATCACCTCGCTGGTATTAACCATCCAACTCATCCTGCAGCTCAAGATCTTCGATCAGGTCTATCTGTTCTCGATCGGCGGCCGGCCGAACGACAATATGGTGCTCGTCTACTACGTCTTCCAGAAGGCCTTCCAGCAGAACCAGGGAGGCAGGGCGGCGGCTGTCGCCGTCACCCTCTTCATGCTTGTGGTCGTCGTCTCGGTCCTGCAATTCCAACTGCTCCGGTTCGCCGAAAGGCGGCGCCGATGAACGCCATGGCTGCGCAACGCTGGAACTTTTGGGGCGGGATAATCACGGCATTGACGCTCGTCTGGGCCATCCTATGGGCGTTCCCGCTCTATTGGGGTGTGATCTCGTCGCTCAAACCGGACGACGAGGTGGTCCGGCCTTACGTCGAACTCTGGCCCGAGACGCCGACGCTGGAGAACTACATTGACGCCCTGACCACGACACAGATCGGCGCCTGGTACGTCAATTCGGTGGCTGTCGCGGTCGGCGTGACAGTCATCACCATCTTCATCTCGATGCTGTGCGGCTACGCAATCTCGCAGTTGCGGTTCCCGGGGCGGATCGCGCTATGGTGGCTGATCCTCGCTTCCTTCATGGTGCCAACTTCGGCGCTGATCATCAATCATTTCGTGCTGGTCGCCAACCTTGGCCTGCTCAACACCTGGGCCGGAATCATGTTGCCGCAGCTTATCCACCCCGTCATCATCATCGTGTACAAGCAGTTCTTCGATCAGGTCCCGAAGGACTTCCGCGAGGCTGCGGTCATGGACAATGCGTCTGAATTCGGGATCCTCTTCAAAATCTACATGCCGATGAACTGGGGGGTAACGACGGCGCTGTCGATCGTCTGCTTCATCTGGACGTGGAACGCGTTTTTGTGGCCGTTCCTCTCGGTGACCCGTACCGAGATGATGACGATCACCGTCGGTATCACGCAGGTCAATGATGCCTTCGGTGTCTACTACGCGCGCCAGCTGTCGGCAGCCGTACTGGCCGGCCTTCCGGTGGCACTAGCCTACCTCTTCTTCCAGCGCCGAGTAACCGAAGCGATAACGCTCTCGGCCGGTATCAAAGGCTAGCCTCGGACCGCAAGCGAACCGCAATGGCGGAGGGCACGAACCCGCTCGGCGGGCTCAGGCCCCGTCAGCGCGCGTGCCAGGTCGATCCGTCCGCGGCGAAGAGATGCAGGGCGGCGGTGTCGAACTTCAGCCGAACGGCGTCGCCCGGTTTGACGCTCGAAAGCCCGCGATCTTGTGCCGTCACCTGCGTCCCATCCGCGAGCCGCGCATAGACGAGCGTTCGCTCGCCAAGGCGCTCGACAACGGTGGCCGTGGCGGATGTTTCACCGCCTTCGGAGACGACAGTCAGCGATTCCGGCCGCACTCCGAGTTCGCGCCAATCCATGTTGACCGGCGCGCCAGGAAGTCCGACGAGCGATCCATCAGTCAAGCGCGCATTGAGCCTGTCGCCTGAGCCCGAAACCGAAACAGGCAGAATGTTCATCGCCGGAGACCCGACGAAGGTCGCGACGAATCGCGACGCCGGACGTGCATAGACCTCGTCGGGTCTTCCCATCTGCTCTATCCGGCAATCGTTGAGGATCACAATACGGTCGGCGAGCGTCATCGCTTCCACCTGGTCGTGGGTGACGTAGATCATCGTCGACTTCAAACGCTGATGCAGTTCGGCAAGCTCGACGCGTGTACGGGCTCGAAGCGCCGCATCTAGATTGGAGAGTGGCTCGTCGAACAGGAATGCCTTAGGCTCCTTGACGATCGCACGCCCGATGGCCACGCGCTGGCGCTGCCCGCCGGAGAGCTGCGACGGGCGACGGTTGAGCAGCGCTTCGATCTCCAGGATACGCGCGGCCTCAGCGATCCGTTGGCGTATAACATCCGGCGCGACCCGAATGTTCCTTAGCCCAAAGGCCATGTTCTCCGCGACTGTCATATGTGGGTAAAGCGCATAGTTCTGGAAGACCATCGCAACGTTGCGCCTGCCAGGCGCAAGGTTCTCCGAGCGCACCCCGTCGATCGTCAGCGTGCCCTCGTCAATGCTTTCGAGGCCGGCGATCATCCGGAGCAGCGTCGTCTTGCCAGAACCGGACGGACCGAGAAACACGACCAGCTCTCCTGGCTCAATGTCCAGGCTCACGTCGCGGATCACTTCGACAGCGCCAAAGTGCTTTGATACGCCCGACAGCGCGATTCCCGTCATGCTTTGCGATCCTTCTTTCCTGCATAATTTCGGATAAATACCCGATGTCAAGGATCGTGGGGCTACGGCACAATGAGCGGCCTCATCCCTGGTCCCCGGAACAGTTACCAGCTACCCTGCCAAAAGCCGACGATCTGCTGTCAGCCAATAGCCGCGGACAGCTTCGCGCCGCGAAATTGCCATTCCCCAGCTGGGCCGCAGCCGATCGACGTGATCCACAAGATCGACTTTGCGGTCGGCGAAGGATCGGCTTTCGTCGGGATGCGGCAAGGCGCCCCTGCTCCTGAAATCTGAATCCGCCTCTAACTCAAAGAGATAGAGCATGATGTCGTCCGAAAACCGCTTCACGCTTTTCGGCATCATGCTCAGATCACCGTTTCTCCTCCATCGACAACCAGAATCTGCCCCGTCATGTATGAGGACCGGTCGGACACCAGAAACAGCACTGCCTCCGCGATTTCCTCGACGCTTGCCCAACGGCCAAGCGGCACCCTTTCGCGGATGTAGGCTTCGATGGCTTCCCGGCCTCCCATCTGGGCGATGAAAGGTGCATTGAAGGGCGTGTCCACCCAACCGGGGCAAAGCGCGTTGACGCGAACGCCGAAGCGGCCAAAGTCGCCCGCCATCTGCTTCGTCATCGCGATCACCGCGTGCTTGGTCGTGGTATAGGCGATCATCTCACGGTCGTAGAGCACGCCGGAGCTCGACGATGTGTTGAGGATGACCCCGCGACCTGCCTCTTTCATAAACGGCATGACGATGCGGGCGCCGAGGAAATGAGCCCGCACGTTGAGCGTCCAGGACGTGTCGAAGCCTTTGACACTCACACCAAGCACGTCGCCCT
Organism: Mesorhizobium calcicola; assembly: GCF_042682105.1. Lineage (NCBI taxonomy): Bacteria > Pseudomonadati > Pseudomonadota > Alphaproteobacteria > Hyphomicrobiales > Phyllobacteriaceae > Mesorhizobium > Mesorhizobium calcicola. Next base: position 72,206 of record NZ_JBHUGY010000035.1, on the reverse strand, counting down.
CGACCTGTACGCCGGCATGATTGTGGAGGATATCGATCCTGCCTTGAGTGTGGATGAAATCGCGAAAGCCGGCTTCAAGGGCCTTGTCGTCTGTTAGGTCGAACACAAGCGCTTTCGCCTGGCCACCCGCCGCACGGATCTGTTCGACGGTCGCGTTTGCGCCGTCAGCACTGCGATCCGCGACGCCGACCATCGCACCCTCGCGCGCGATGATCAGCGCTGCCGCCTTGCCGATGCCAGATCCTGCCCCGGTCACGATCGCCGTCCTGTCCTTCAGGATCATGCTTCACCACCCTTTCTCCCCGGCTCGTAATCCTGCATCATCCGGCGGGTGAGCTCGCCCGCTTTGTTGCGCGCCGATCAACCTCTGAGGAAAAGACAGGCATGTACGACTTCGGCCCCTTCAAGTTCGAGTCGAAGCAGGATTTTTTCGACAAGGCAATCCGTTTCTGGAATCCCGACAAGACCAGGTTCTGGCAGAAAGCCGGGATCGATCTCGTGATCGGCAGGCGGGAGGGCTATTTTCTCTACGACATGTCGGGGCGCCGCCTGATCGACCTGCACCTGAATGGTGGCACCTACAATCTCGGTCACCGCAATCCGGAGCTCGTAGAGACGCTGAAGAGCGCGCTCGACTATTTCGACATCGGCAATCACTGGTTCCCGTCCGTCGCGCGAACGGCTCTGGCCGAATCCCTCGTCAATGTCTCGCCGGGAATGAGATACGCGATCTTTGCGCCAGGCGGCGCGGAGGCGGTGGACATCGCCATCAAGAGCGCTCGCTATGCCACCAAGCGGCGCAAGATCGTGTCGATCATCAAAGGTTATCACGGACATTCGGGGCTCGCGGTAGCGACCGGCGACGATCGCTTCACCAAGATCTTTCTCTCCGACCAACCGGAGACGTTCATCCAGGTTCCCTTCAACGATATCGATGCCATGGAGAAGGCGCTCAAGGGCGAGGACGTCGCGGCGTTGATTGTCGAGACGATCCCCGCCACTTACGGCTTCCCGATGCCGAAAGACGGCTATCTCAACGCCTGCAAGGCGCTGTGCGAAAAGCATGGCGCGATGTACATCGCCGACGAGGTCCAGACCGGCCTGATGCGGACCGGCAGCATGTGGGGCTGGCAGGCCTATGGCGTCCAGCCGGACATCATGGTGACGGCAAAGGGCCTGTCCGGCGGCCTCTATCCGATCAGCGCGGCGCTGGTGAACGACAAGGCCGGCGGCTGGCTCAACGAGGATGGTGCGGCCCACATCTCGACCACCGGCGGGGCCGAGCTCGGCTGTGTCGTTGGCCACAAGGTCATCGAGATGCTGCAGCGGCCTGAACTGGTGGCCAATGTCGGCACAGTGACCGAGTTCATGGCACAGGCCATGCGCGAGATGCTGGTTCGTCACGGCGACATCTTCACCGGGGTGCGGCAGAAAGGCGTGATCCTCGGTCTGGAATTCAGCAATCACCCGGAAGGCGCTGTCTTCGTGTCGCGTGCACTCTACGAGCAGGGGGTCTGGGCGATCTTCTCATCGCTCGACAAACGGGTGCTGCAGTGGAAGCCCGGTATTCTTCTGGATCACGAAACCTGCCGGGACATCATGGATCGCTTCGACGCGGCAATGCCGCGCGCCCGGGAGTTGCTGCATCAGGCAGGCAAGGCGAGTTGACATGTCCCGAACCTGGTTGAAACTGCCAGGCGTCCAGTTCGAGCTGGCGGCCGGGCTTGCCGTGATCGCGCGGGTACTGGCAGGGGACAAGGGTGCAATGATCGGGCAGGACGGACAGTGACGGATTTCGACGCACTCACGCACGACCAGCAACTGGGCATCCTGCAGGAGACGGCGGAGACGGCCACCGCCAACTACGATCTGCCGGCGGACGTTTCCGTCGAGATGATCAACCTGTCGGAGAACGCGACCTACAAGATTGCGGCTCGCGACGGCCGGCGGTGGGCGCTCCGCATCCATCGCGACGGCTACCATTCAAGGACAGCCATCCAATCTGAACTGGCCTGGCTGGCCGATTTGCGCCAGACCGGGATCGTCCCCACACCCGTGCCGGTGGCGGGGAAGGACGGTGAGCAAATCCAGCTTGTCGGCCATGCCAGACTGGCGCAACCCCGCCATGTCGTGTTGTCGCAGTGGGAGACCGGTTCGGAGCCGGGCATGGGTGAGGCGCTCGCGGAACCTTTCGAGGTGCTGGGCGAGGTCACAGCCCGCATGCACATCCACGCCCGGCAGTGGCGGCGCCCTTCGTGGTTCAGCCGCCACGTGTGGGATTTCGATACGAGCCTCGGCGAGGAGAGCCCCCATTGGGGGCGCTGGCGTAACGGCATGGGCGTCGACGCCTCGAAAGCCAAGCTCTTTGGCCGCACCGCGGACCTGATCGGCCGCAGGCTCGCTGCCTTCGGCAAGGGCCATGACCGCTTCGGCCTTATTCATTGCGATCTGCGGCTCGCCAACCTGCTGATCGACGGCAAGACAGTGAAGGTCATCGACTTCGACGACTGCGGCTTTGGCTGGTATATGTATGACGCCGCGACGCCCATCTCTTTTTACGAGCACGAGCCGCAGGCTGCCGATCTTATCCAGTCGTGGACGACCGGCTATCGCCGCGTGCTTGACCTGCCCAAGGCGGACGAGGACGAGATCCCGACCTTCGTGATGCTGCGCCGCCTGCTGCTGATTGCGTGGATCGGCTCGCACGCGGAGACGGACCTCGCCAAGTCGATGGGCCTGCCCTATACCGAGGCAACGGTCGGGCTGTGCGAGGCGTATCTGAGCAAGTTTTGAACCACTCTATGCCAGTGCCTCCAGGCTCTCCGGCAGGATCTGGCCGCCATCGACAATGATTGTCTGTCCTGTCACGTAGCCTGCTTCCTTCGACGCAAAGTAGAGCGCGGCGTAGCCGATGTCCTCCACCGTCCCAAGCCGCTTGAGCGGGATCGAGGCTGCCATGGTCTTCTGATAGTCCTCGCCCAGGCCGGCAAGGCCCTCGGTGATAATGTTGCCCGGCATGACGGCGTTGACGGTGATGCCGTATTTCGCCAGCTCGATGCAGGCCGTTCGCATGAAGCCGAGCTGCCCAGCCTTGGTGGCGCCGTAGTGCGACCACCCGGGAAAACCGGTGACTGGGCCGGTGATCGACGACGTCAGCACGATGCGGCCCTGATCGGATTTCTTGAGATAGGGAACCACGGCCTTGACCGCATGGAAGGTGCCCTTGAGGTTGGTGTCGACAACCTCATCCCATTGTTCCGAAGTCATGTCTTCGAGCCGCGCCTGCGGGAAAATTCCAGCATTGGCGCACAACACATCAATGCACCCGTTTCTTGTGGCCACTGCCGCAAGCGCGCTCTCGATGCTTGCGAGTGAAGTCACGTCGCCAGCAACGCCGAAGGCTCCGTTGCCAATCTCGGCGGCCGCGGCTTCGGCCTGATCGACATGGCGCGCAATGATGGCGACCTTGGCGCCCGACAGCGCGAACACTCGCGCTATGCCCTTGCCGATGCCTTTCGATCCGCCGGTAACGACGACGGACCGACCCTTCAAAGACTGGGTCATGACTTGAAGCTCCAAAATGAGACGGGGACAGAGTGATGCTCCGTCCCCGTTGATGCAAGAAATCCAGGGCGAGGAATGCCCTAGCCTTCGTTCACCATGTGACCGATGTTCTCGTAAGCTTTGGGGTTGGCGGACTTCAACACGAAGCCCCAGATCAGGCCGACGACAAGGATCGCAAGCCCCACATAGGGGATGCTCCTGGCAAAGCCGTTGGTGCCGCCCAGGGTCGCCAGATTGGCCACCAGCGTGTAGACGAGGACCAGCTGGACAACCAGCGAGATCAACGGCGCGATGACAGTCGTCAGCACGCCGCCGCCGCCGTTCTTCTTGAACCACATGAAGATGGCCAGCGAGACAACTGCCTGTAGCACCAGCAGCAGTCCGGTGCCTAGCACCGCAAACAGCGTATAGACACCGAGCCAGGCCTGTCCCGACGGATCGTCGAAGCCGTAGCCCAGACCGTAGAGCAGGACCCAGATCGCCGCCAGCACGGACTGCAGCGCCGAGGCCTTGTGGGGGCTCTTGTGGTGATCATGCGTCTCCGCGATCACCTGTGGCAAAACGCCCTCGCGTGCCAGCGAGTACAGGTAGCGGGAAGCGGTGTTGTGGAAGGCCATGCCGCAGGCGAAGGAACTGGTCAGGATGAGAAGCGACATCAACTGGTAGCCCCAGCCGCCGACAAAATTCTGAATGGGTGTCAGGAAGAAGTTCACTCCGTCGGAGAATGCCTTGGCCACCATGTCGGCCTCGGTGGGATAGGCTGCCACCGCGCACCAGCTGACGAAAGTGTAGAAGACTCCAAGGCCAATGACCGAAATCAGTAGCGATTGCGGAATGATGCGCTTCGGATCGCGGGATTCCTCGGCATAGTTCGGAGCCATCTCGAAGCCGACCCAGGACCAGAACGCCATGAAAATGCCGACGGCCGCCGCGCCCGCCGGTATGGCCACGGTTCCGACTGTCTGCTCGGCGACAGGCGTGAACACCTTGAACACATTCAACGAGTCACCGGAAAAGCTCGTCCCGCCGTTGGCGAAAAGCACACCCAGCGAGAAGATCATGAGCATGATCACTTCAAGAACGAGAGCTATGCCGAGCAGCCGTGCCGACACTTTCACGTCGCGGTAGGCAAGCGCCGCGATGACCACGATCATGGCCAAGGCGAGGACGATCCACGGCACGTTGATGCCGAAGTGCTGGGAAATCCACAAATTGCCGAAAAATGCGAACAGCCCGGTCAGCGAGGCCTCGAACAGCGAGTAGCAGGCGAGCGAGCCTATGCCCGCCGACATTCCGACCTCACGGCCGAGCCCCTGGCTGATGAAGGAGTAGAAGCCGCCGACGGACGAGACCCTCGATGCCATCGCGGCATAGCCGACCGAGAAGATGGTCAGCACGATCGTCGCCATCAGGAAGGCGGCAGGGGTATATTTGCCGATGCCGTAGCCCGCGGCGAACGGGACATTGCCTAGCATCGCCGACATCGGCGCCGCGCCGGTGACGGCGAGAAAGAGCACTCCGGCGAGCCCCACGGCCTTCGAGTGCAAAAGGTTGATGCTGTTACTTTTCGAGACGTCGATCGTCCCGCGTGCAGTTTCTATGGCCATGAAGCCCTCTCCATTCGTGACAGCTGTATGCAGGTCCCCGCACATGGCGGCCGATGTGTCCCGGCCTGCGCGTGCAGCCATGACACTACGGACGCAGCGTCACTTTGCCAAGGCCATGATTTTGCAAAGCTCGCCGCTCGACATCACGTGGCAGTAGATCATGTTGATGATTTCGAGCTCCTTGCGATGAAGCTCCTCGGTCGCCGCCGCGCAGCAATCCTCGAGCACGATGACCGCATAGCTTTCATCCGCCAGGCTGCGCACAGTCGAAGACACGCACTGGTCTGTGAAGATACCGCAGCAGATGACATTCCTGACGCCGAGATTGTGAAGGATCAGGCGCAGATTCGTTCCCGTCAGCGCGGAATCGGTGGTCTTGGTCACCACGATCTCGTCACCGGCCGGCTGAAGCTCGGCAACCAGCTGCGACGGTGCGTCGTTCTTTGGCAGCAGCAAATTGTTCCAGCCCGGCATTTTCTGAGAGAGCGAGCGGTCGCGCCCGTCCTTGGTGTGGCAGGCGATACGGGCAAAAAGGCATTCGATGCCATTTTGCCGTGCCAGCGCGAGCAATCGCGCCGTGTTCGGTATGACCGTGCCGTGCATGCGCTCGTGGAACGGTGTCCACAGATCGTAGCGGTGCTGTTCCTGCGGCGAAAGGGACGCGCGATCCGGCCGCTCCAGGTAGGTGTTCTGAACGTCGATGACCAGGATGGCGGTTTGCCCCGGCACCAGCACCGGATCATCCGGCTCGGGTGCACCAATGTAATAGAGTGAACGGAATCCGGTTTTCCAGCTCATGCGATCCTTCAGAAACGGAACGTGAAGAGGCCTCGCGCCGCATAGGTCTCGGCGGCCTCTTCGATGAAACGGGCGATACGTTCGGCCTGGTAGGTGCCGCGCATCGTGGCGGCGGCCTCGAGCAATTCTTGCTTGGATTTGGCGCGGCCGGGGCGCAGCAGTTCGTATACCTGCATGATGAAATCCTGCGGCACCTCGACAAGCTCTGCCCCCCGCTCGAAGTTGAGGGCCAGTGTCGGCCGTCCGACATCGCGCGCCACATCGGCCTGCGCCTGCAGCGCTTGTGGTGTGATGCGAAGGTCTTCCATCGTCACGTCGCCCGCAAGCACCGAATCCAGCGTTATCTCAGCAAGCGACTTGCCGCGCTTGCCCGTCACGGCGCCGGGTTGTGTTTCGGCGAGCGGATAGTCGGCGCGTGTGTGGGTCACGATTTCACCCCCGTCAGGGTGACGTCGACCTCTTCGGGAGCCGCACCGGCCTCCGTCAGTCCGGTTTCGATGGCGTAGATGAGGGCGACGCGGGCGTGGTAGCGAGACCCCATGGCCTCGCCCCGCTGCGGCACGACGATGGGCTCCGGCATTTCACCCAGCGCATAGGCCGCCGCATTGGCACCCAGCGCGCGATAGTGCTCGAGCCTGGTGATCGGCGCATTGGAAAACAGTTCCAGATTGTTGTGCGGCTGGCGGTCACGCTGATGGATGACGGCCGTGCCCTTGGCCTGGATACCGATACCGATGCCGCTGCCGGCAAGCCGCGCGGCGGACAGACCGAGGAAGGACGTATCCGCCGTGTGGCGGAAGCGAACGACGCGCGCCTTGAGCCCGCGCGCGCGGATCGCATCCAGCATGGCGCCAAGCACCTCGGACAGCCGATGTCCGGCCGTCGTTCGGTAAAGCTTCAAGCCGAAGGCCGGGCTGATGCCGATGACCACGTCGTCGTTTGCCGACCCGGTGGCTGCCGGTCCAAGGTTGCGATAGCGGATGTGCCTTGCCTCGTCCTTCTCGTGCAGGGCTTCGGAGCGCAGCACTTCCTTCTGATCCAGCACATCGCGGATGTCGTTGAGTTGCAGGCGCCGTTCTTCAGAGACGCGATAGCCGGAGCCGGGACCGAGATAGTCGTTCGGATCGTTCACCGCGCTTACGATCCGCCCGTTGCGGATCATGGCCGAGGTCTGGAGATAGTCTCCGGACAGGCGCAGCTTCACCACGTTCAAAAGATTCTCTGCCTCTTCGCGGAAACCGCGGTTGGCCAGCGCCTTGACCACGTCGATCACGGTGATCCCGCGCTCCTTGATGGCCTCGCTGACGAATGTCACGTCGCGCGGCATCAGGCTGCGTGTATCGTCGGACCCGGACGCATAGACCACACTGGTCTTCATGTCCTCGGTCGGCGTCGAAAGGCCGAGTTCCTCGAACACGGCGGCGATCGCCTCCACCGCCCGCTCGCGCAACTCGATCGCGCGTGACTCGGGCAGTGGCGTCAACCCGCCATCGGCCTCGAAATCCCGCTGCAGCACAAGATAGTCTTCCAATTCCTCGCCGTTGATCAGCGACGGGTTGAACGAATTGTCGTATTTCAGGATCGATCCCATCCCGGAGCAGATCAGGTCCGAGCCGGCAATGAGGTAGGGAAGGATCTTGGCGCCGACGCGAATTTCCGATTCGGTGGAGCGCGCGTCATTGCCAGACGCGCATTCGAGATCGAGCCAGACGGCGATGAGGTTCTCGGCCATCAGCTCGCGAACACCACCTGGAACCGTGGCGGTCAAAGGCGCTCCGTCGATGCCGCCATTCTGCGTGCCTTGCACCCCCATGCCACGCTGCAGGCAGAGGCAGCGCGCCTCCAGGTAAAGCAGCGATTTTGCCTCATGGAAGCCCATCAGCAACTCGGAGCCGGCACCCGACGTGCAGCGCATCTTGACGCCGCGCGAGGCATAGGCGGCCGCGAGAAATGCCTTGGACCATGGCGTGTCGTCACCATCGGTGAACGATTTCTCGGTGCCGTAGACGGAAACGGTTTCGGCATAGGACGTGAAGCCGGCCATGGCGATGCGCAGTTCCTCCGCTTCCTCGCTGGAGCACTGGAACAGCGTTCCCCAGCGGCCCACCGCGCCGCCTACCGCACACGCCACCGCGTTGGACCAGGCATTGCGCGATACGCGCATCGTTGTCTCGATCTCGTCGAAGCCAAAGGCGACGGCGGTTGCGGCATCCGCGGCGAGCTGGAGCGGGTCGTCCTTGGCGTTGGTGACATGTGCCTGGTTGCCCGGCGTCTTGCGGGCTCGCATCTTCGAGTAGGCGAAGGCGATCTCCAGGGCGTTGAGCTGCGACACGACCTCAGCGAGTTTCGCAGGTGTCATGCCGTGGGCGAGCCGCACGAGCTTTTCGCGCGGAACGTTCATGTCGACCAGCCAGCGCGCAACGGTCGCTGACTCCAGGGCCATCGCTTCCGGCGCCACTTCCGGGTCGATGTGATGGCGAGCAATGAAGCGATCGATCATATCGTAGTCGTGTTCGAGCACGCCATCGAGCGACACGACGCGCCCGCCTTTGATGCCGATGCCAGGTTTCGGATCGGCCGGGCTGGAGAAAGCGGAGAAGCCATTGGCGGGGTCTTCCGCCGCAAACTTGTCCAGACGCAACGGCCGCTCGTCCCAGTCAGCGAAGCGCTTCCAGCGGTTCAGTTTCGGTATCATGCGTGCGTTTCCCGACCTGACGGAAAGACTAGTGAATGCCCACTCGTCACACAATGGCCTGGATCGAACGTTGCAAAACCTGAGCGCTTCGATCCGTCTTCGAGCGTTCGGCCCGCTGCTCTCCGTAGAGAGGTTCACACGCTCGCTCGTCCAGGTCATCTTCGGCAGAGTTTAGTGCGCACTTTGCTTGACCAGCCAATCTCTGACAGATGCCACATGGCCGGTAACTTCCAGGGTCTTGGGCCAAGCGACATTGAATGACTTGCCGGTGCGATGAATGTGATTGGTTAGTCGTATCAAGGTTCCAGTGCTTACCAGTCGATCGGTCAGATGTGCCCAACCGAGCGCTATCCCGTGTCCTTCCACGACGGACTGAATGACCGAGACATAGTCGTTGATGCGAAGACCTTGTGGGGCAAGGGTCCCGTCAACCCCGGCGGCGGCCAACCAGTCAGGCCAGGTTACGGCCGGCCTATGCGGTTCATCCAAGTGGATCAGGCGGTGCCTGCATAAGTCTTCGATCGTTTGCGGCGTTCCGTAGCGGGCGAGATAGGAAGGGCTGCACAAAGGATATATCTCCTCCGGTGCCATCGGCAGCAGGCGGTAATCCGGCCAGTCGTCATCGTCTCCGCCACGAATTCCGAGGGGGATGCCTTCAGCGGCAAGATCGAGATCACGATCGCTGGTTTGGATGCGTAACTCTATTCCTGGCAACTCTTCTCGAAAACGTTGCAGCCTGGGTACGATCCACAGAGTGGCGAATGCGGTCGATGCCGACAACGTGACGTGATTTCCGCCGGCGGATGCTTTCAAGCGTTCCGCGGACTTCTGAATATGAGAAAGGCCGAAAGTCACGTCGGCAAAGAAGCGGGCGCCCGGTTCGGTGAGTTCGACTTTTCGATGCCGGCGGACAAAAAGCTTTGTACCGAACTGCTCCTCAAGGCGTATGATCGAGAGCGAAACCGCTGCTTGCGACAGGCCGAGTTCCTTGGCTGCTGCCGTGAAATTGAGCAAACGTCCCGCTGCCTCAAAAGCCACGAGGCCGTTCGCAGACGGGAGCAGATGACGCAAGCTAGCCATAACTCCAGCTTATTGCATTGATTAGAAATTTCCAGCGTCACAGCCGTTTTCCGTCGCGCTAAGTTGACTGGCCACAGGAGGATAGAGTTGCCATGAACGCACCGGCCGTCGAAGTGACCGAACACGCCAACCGACGAGGCGGCGGCCGCCTGGGGCGCAAGGCGTTGCGGGGAATTCCCATGGCGTCTTTTCCGACCCTGGTCCGCAAGATTCCCGTGTACGAGATGGTCCCGGATGAGGCGGTGGAATTGATCCACGAGGAATCGCTCTTGATCCTCGAAGAGGTGGGATGCGAATTCCGCGATGACGAGGCCATTGCGCTGTGGAAGGCGGCGGGAGCCGATGTTTCCGAGACACGCGTCCGTATCGACCGGGCGCTCTTGATGGAACTTGTCTCCAAGGTGCCGCCGGAATTCACCCTCAATGCCCGCAACCCCGAGCGCACCGTCCGCGTCGGCGGAAAGAATTCCATCTTTGTGCCGATGTATGGCGCACCTTATGTTCGCGACCTCGACAACAACAGGCGCTATGGCACGCTTGCCGACCTCAACAATTTCCACAAGCTCGCCTACATGGCGCCGGCGCTGCACTCGTCGAGCTCGGTCATCTGCGAGCCGATGGAAATTGCGGTGCCAAAGCGCCACCTCCACATCATCCATTCGGCGCTGAAGCATTCCGACAAGCCGTTCATGGGCATCGTGACATCCAAGGAACGGGCCGAAGACACGATGGCTATGGCAGGTATCGTGTTTGGCGAGGACTATGTCCGCGACAACCCGGTGCTGGTTTCGATCACCAACTGCAATTCGCCGCTGGTCTGGGATGCCACCATGCTGGACGCCATGAAGGTCTATGCGCGCCACAATCAGCCGCTGATCCTCGCGCCCTTCGCGCTGTGCGGCGCCTCGACCTCGGCCTCGGCCGTCGGCGCTGTTGCGCAGGTTAATGCGGAAGCACTCGCCGGCGTCGCGTTCACACAGCTGCTGCGCCCAGGTTCGCCGCAGCTCTACGGCCAGTTCATGGTTACGGTCGACATGAAGACCGGCGCGCCAATGGGCGGCACGCCGGAGGCGGCCCAGATGATGTATCTGATGGGCGCACTGGCGCGGAAATACCGGCTGCCGTGGCGCACCTCGGGTTTCCATGTCGGGTCGAAGCTGAACGACGCCCAGGCGGGCTACGAGGCGAACATGCTGATGCATGCCGCCATCCTTGCCGGCGCCAACTACATCTGGCATTCCGCCGGATGGCTCGAGGCCGGCTTGAGCTGCGGCTATTCAAAATTCGCGACCGACTGCGAACAGCTCGTTGGCTGGTACAAATATGCGGGAGGGCTGCCGTTCGACGATTTCAAGGAGGCGATGGCGGCAGTCCGCGAGGTGGGACCGCAGGGCCATTTCCTCGGCACCAAACACACGCTCGAACATTTCGAGTCCGCCTTCTTCATACCCAGCATCATGGACTTCAATTCGTACGAACAGTGGAAGGCTGAAGGCGCAAAAGACCACGACACGCGCGGTCGCGAGAAGGCGCGCAACATGCTCGCGGATTATGAGGAACCGAAGCTCGACGAGGGCATCGCCGAAGGCTTGAAGGATTTCATCGCGCGCCGCGAGGAGGCGCTGCCAAACAGCGTCAGTTGACGCGACGGACGAACAACTAACGGGAACAAAAAAGGGAGAAAAAAAATGACACTGTTCAGAAGCAATGGCGACCGTGTGCCAGGCGCCATCGAGGCAATGGCGAAAGAGACGCGTGCAGGCAAGATGGACCGGCGCGAATTCCTGGCGCTGGCCAGCGCCTTCGGCGCATCGACGGCTTTCGCCTACGGCATGATCGGCCTTGCCGCGCCGACCAAAGCCCTGGCCGATGAACCGAAAAAGGGCGGAACGCTGCGTGTCGCGATGTCGGTCAAGGCACAGAAGGATCCGCGCACCTATGACTGGACGGAGATGGCGAACGTCACCCGTTGCTGGCTGGAGCCGCTCGTCCGCTATACGCACGAGTTCACGTTCGAGCCGGTGCTGCTCGAAAGCTGGGACGTCAATGACGACGCCACCGAATACACACTGCACCTGCGCAAAGGCGTCACCTGGAACAATGGCGATGCCTTCAACGCCGATGACGTGGTCTCCAATCTGAACCGCTGGTGCGAGAAGGGTGCTTCCGGCAATTCCATGGCGGCACGCGTCGGCGCGCTGATCGACACAACGACCGGCAAGGCCAAGGATGGCGCTATCACCAAGGTCGATGACCTCACGGTCAAGCTGAAGCTCAACGAACCCGATATCGCGATCATACCGGGCTTCACCGACTATCCGGCGCTGGTCGTGCATCGCGACTTCGACAAGGATGGCGCCGACCCGATCAAGAAGCCGATCGGTACCGGACCTTTCGAACTGGTGTCCTACGCAGTGGGTACGAAGGCGGTCGTCAAGCGTCGCGAGAACGGCAAGTGGTGGGGTGGTGAAACGCCGCTCGACGGTGTCGAGTTCATCGACTACGGCACTGACTTCAACGCCACACTGAATGCCTTCGAGTCCGGCGAGATCGATCTCGATTTCGAAACGCCGGCCGACTTCATCGACGCCCTCGACAAGATGGATCTGGTGAAATCGGAGGTCGCGACGGCGACCACGCTCGTTGCCCGCACCAACATCACCCACAAGCCCTATGACGACCAGCGGGTGCGCAATGCGCTGCAGATGGCCGTCGACAACAATGCCGTCATGCAGCTCGGCTACGCCGGGCTCGGCACGGTTGGCGAGAACCACCACGTCGCCCCGATCCATCCCGAATACTTTCCGCTGCCCAAGAAGACACGCGATGCCGCCGCCGCCAAGAAGCTGATGGCGGATGCCGGGCAGGCCGACTTCGAGCATGAGCTGATCACCGTCGAGGACGAATGGCAGAAGAACACCGGCGATGCGATCGCCGGCCAGCTGCGCGACGCCGGCATCAAGGTGAAACGCACGGTGCTGCCTGGCTCGACCTTCTGGAACGACTGGACGAAGTATCCATACTCGATGACCATCTGGTACATGCGCCCGCTCGGCGTCCAGGTGCTGGCGCTTGGCTATCGCTCGGGCGAGGCCTGGAACGAAACGGCCTATGCCAACCCGGATTTCGACGCCAAGCTGAAGCAGGCGCTCTCGCTGGCCGATCCTGCCAAGCGCAAGGAGGTGATGAAGGACGTCGAGCAGATCCTGCAGGATTCCGGCGTCATCATCCAGCCGTTCTGGCAGAAGCTCTACTGCCATATGAGCAAGAAGGTGAAGAATTACGGAATGCACCAGACCTACGAAATGGACTTCCAGAACGTCTGGCTGGACGCCTGATTTAGCTCCCAAGGCTAGATCTGCCGGCACCTGTGGCGGGACAGGTGCCGGCGCAAGCAAACACACTTTTGAAAACAGCGAGCGCGTCAAACATGGCCGACGACGAGATCATCCTTTCCGAGCTTTCCGACGACGAGTTGGTGCAGCAGATGCACGACGACCTCTATGACGGGTTGAAGGAGGAGATCGAGGAAGGCACCAACATCCTGCTCGAGCGCGGCTGGGTGCCTTACAATGTGCTTACCGAGGCACTGGTCGAAGGCATGCGCATCGTCGGCGAGGACTTTCGCGACGGCATCCTGTTCGTTCCCGAAGTGCTTTTGTCCGCCAACGCGATGAAGGCCGGCATGTTCATCCTGCGGCCGTTGCTTGCCGCCACCGGCGCACCGAAGCAGGGCAAGTTGGTGATCGGCACCGTCAAGGGCGACATCCACGACATCGGCAAGAACCTCGTCGGCATGATGATGGAGGGTGCGGGTTTCGACGTCATCGACCTCGGCATCAACAATGCGGTCGAGAAATATATGGCAGCGATTGAAGAGCACCAGCCCGACATCATCGGCATGTCGGCGCTGCTGACCACGACCATGCCCTACATGAAGGTCGTCATCGACACGATGAAGGAAAAGGGCATTCGCGACGACTATGTCGTGCTGGTTGGCGGCGCGCCGCTCAACGAGGAATTCGGCAAGGCCGTCGGCGCCGATGCCTATTGCCGCGACGCGGCCGTGGCGGTCGAGACCGCCAAGGACTTCATGAAGCGCAAGCACAACGTCCGCGCGTCATAGCCGCAAGGCAATCTTGCGTCCTTCGTGGAATGCGTAGGGCGCCTGGCGGGGAGCGACACCGTCCCCGATCTCCAGGAATGTCTGGGACGTAGGTTCCAACTCTTTCGCCAGCCAATTGGCCGCCATGTTGGTGGTTGCAAGAACAAGGCTATCGCCTGGCAAGAAGCTTTCTTCACGAGTGTTGTGGTCGACGAGGGTCACCCCGTCCCCGTGCCACTCCAGGACGCTGACATCAACGACCCATTTGACGCCAAGCAGGCGCAATGTCCGGCGCAGCGGGAAATCGGCAGCCGTCCGCTGTAGCTCCTTGCCGACCAGCGGATCGGGCGTGAGAATGGTCACTTGATGGCCATCCTCGGCAAGTTTCCAGGCTGTGCCACCACCGCGCCAGCCTCCGCCCTCGTCGAGCAAAAGCACGCGCTTGCCTGGTCGCGCATGGCGGGCCATGACGGATTCGATCGAGAAAACATTTCCCTTTTCGATGCCTGGCAGGCTTGGCATTGCCGGTAGCGCTTTCTGAAATCCGGTTTCGGGAGACACCGACCCCGTGGCCAGGATAACGGTATCAGCCTGGAACGAGGGAATTTCCGACGCTTCGACATAGGTGTTCAGCCGGACGTCGACGTTCAGCTTGTTGAGTTGCCGCTCATACCACCCAATAAGGTCGAGGATCTGCCCTCGGCGCGGCTGCAGCCCGGCGAGCAGAAAGTTCCCGCCCAGCCTGCTGGAAGCTTCGGCCAGCACCACGTCGTGACCCCGTTCGGCGGCAACGCGTGCCGCCTCCAGGCCGGCGGGGCCGCCGCCGACGACAAGCACCCGCTTTTTGATGGCGGCGGACGTGAACCGGTCACCACCCCATTCGAACTCGCGCCCTGCCGAGGGATTGATAAGACAGCTGATCCAGTAGTCGCGCGAACGACGGCCCCAGCACATCTGATTGCAGGATATGCATCCGCGCACATCGTCCGGCCGGTCTGCCGCGGCCTTGCTTGCCAGATGCGGGTCGGCGATCTGGCCCCGCACGATCGAGACAAGGTCGGCAGCTTTTTCGCCGAGCACCGTTTCGGCGTTCTCTGGCGTCCTGATATGGCTCTCGGCCACCACAAGGGCCGTCTTGACCACGCTTTTGAGGGTTGCCGCGAGATCGGCGCCAAGCTTCTCCGGGTAGAGGAAGGTCGGCATTATCTTGTAGAAATCGAGGTAGCTGCCGGTGCCGCAGGTCACGTAATCGATCAAACCCTGCTCATCATGCAGCCGAATGATCTCCGCCAGTTCCTGGCGACTGAGCGCGACGGCGTAATCCGGCTCATCGCTAATCGACAATCCAACGATAAAATCTCGGCCGCATGTTTCGCGGATGCGGCTCAGGATTTCGCGCGATATCCGCGTGCGGTTTTCGAGCGAGCCTCCCCATTGGTCGTCGCGTTGGTTTGTCCATGGTGTCCAGAACTGATCGATCAGTCCGAGATAGGCAGCCCAGACTTCGACACCATCGAAACCGGCTTCCTGGCAGCGGCGCGCGGCCTGAACGAAGCCGTCGATGGTCTGCCAAATCTCATCCTGCGACATGGCATGGGAGCCGTCGCTGTCGTGATAGCTTGGAAGGCCCGAGGGCGACCAATGCGCATGAAACGAGTTGTCGGAATCGCCATGCGCACCGACGTGATAGAGCTGCTGGATGGCGATCGCTCCGTGGTCCTTGATCGCGCGCGTGACCCGCTGGAAATGGGGAATGACGCTATCGTCGCCAGGTCGAAAATTGCCGCGTGTCAGTACGGCGGCCTGATGGACCGGCATGGGTTCGACAACAATCATGCCGGCCCCGCCGATCGCTCGTTCGGCATAGTAGGCAACGTGGCGCTCGGTCGGCACCCCGTTTTCGGCCATGTTGGCGGTATGAGCCCCGAACACGATCCGGTTTCGCAGGGTGCGACTGCCCAGTTTTGCAGGTGAAAACAGATGCGGAAAGAGTTTTGACATAGGTATCTCACAGCGGGTCGGAGGGCGGCAACCCGCCTGGTGCGGCAGTTAGGAGGCTTGTCCCATACTCACGGATTTCTGAAGCGCTGCGGCCAGGCCGTCGCGCACGGCGGCTTCAAACCCAGCCGCGCGCATAGCCTCGATTGCTGCCGCGGTGGTGCCGCGGTAGTCGAGGAAAGTCTGGACAATGTCTTTGGGATTGTCTTTGCGGGCCTCGAGGAGTTTTCCCGTTCCAATCAGCACCGCGCTGACGCTCCTTCGGGCAATGTCCGGGCTTATCCCCCGGCTGACGGCATCGTCCATCATCGCCGCCGCCAAAAGCGCCGGAAACGCCGGGCCGGATCCGGTGAGGCCGGTGAGATAGTCGATATCCGCTTCGCTTTTGACCTCATCGGCGGCGCCACAGGCCTCCAGAATTCGGCGAACGGCATTGCGGTCATCGGCGGTGATCCCCTGAGAGCCTATCCAGGGCGTATAGGAGGTCCGCACCTCCGCCGCTGCGTTCGGAAGTGTGCGGACGACACGGTCGGTCTTGAGACGACCCGCCAATTGGTCGAGAGGGATTCCAGCCATGACCGACAGGACGAGCTTGCCATGCGCGGAAATGTCGATGGCCGGCCAATCCTGGGGTCGGACCGATACGATGATGACGTCAGATCGATCCGCCAGTTTCTGATTGTCGCTGGTCCATCGAGCGCTTGGCAGAAAGCCGGGTTGCCCGCTTCTATAAGAGAGCGAGAGGTGCTCAGCGGACACTATCTGCGCATCGATGACTGCTTCGGCGATGGCGCGTCCGAGCCAGCCACCACCGCCGATTATTCCGATCCTCATGGGTTCGCCCATTGTCGAAACTTTTCCTCAATCCGCCGAATAGCCATGTCTGGCGAAGAACCGGTCAAGCTCGCGGTTCTGTGGAGCCTCACCTGTAAAAATCTCCACGTAGCCGGGAATGCGCTTCATGCGGACCGCGAGATCTTCCTTGGTCTGCATCGAGATGTAGCCGATCTGCACCAGGTAGATGGTGCGCGCGCGAACGTCGGCTGAGCTTTCTTCGTAACCGAAGCGGACGAACATTTGGCTCATGGCGTCGAGTCGCGTCTGATCGGCTTTCTGGACCTCGGCCAGAATGTCGGGAGACTGCAGCGCCCAGCTTCTGACTGCGAATTCGAACTGGGAATCGAAGAGGGACTTGTCGAGCCAGCAGTCGAAAACATTCAGCATCGCTTCGGCGACCGTCTCGGCATATGCCTCGGCCTGCTTGACGAGGTTGCCGGTGTTCTTGTCCCGCCATCGGGTCAATAGGGCAACCAACAGTTCTTCTCTGTCCTTGAAGAACCAATAGAAGCTGGTGCGCGACAGGCCCAGCTTCTTGGCCAATGGCGAAATTCTCACCGTGTCGACGCCGGATTCGAGAAGCAAATCGTAGGCGGCTTCAAGCCACCCCTCCGGCGATCCGCGCCATCCGCTGTCGTTCGAGATTTGCTCCATCAGCAACATCCCTAACAAAATGTCGAAGCGAAAACCAGCAAAATGTACATCTATGTCGAGTTAGCCGACTTGGATGCACTCAAATTTGACACATATGTACATTTTCGAATAGCCTCCGCACATACCGCCCCGTCCCGGAGTCCGTCAGATGTCGAACGATCCCCTTCTGCAGCCGTACAAACTCAAGCATTTGACACTGCGCAATCGCATCATCGTGACGTCCCACGAGCCGGCGTATCCGGAGGACGGAATGCCGAAGCAGCGCTATCTCGCTTACACGGTAGAGCGGGCGAGGGGCGGTGTGGCGATGACGATGACAGCCGGGTCTGCGGCGGTCTCGAAGGACAGTCCTCCGGTTTTCAATAACCTGCTCGCCTACAAGGACGAGATCGTGCCGTGGATCAGGCAGATGACCGATGCGGTGCACGAAGAGGGCGCCGCCATCATGATCCAGCTGACCCATCTTGGACGGCGTACACGCTGGGACAAAGGCGATTGGCTTCCCGTTGTGGCTCCCTCCCATCACCGTGAAGCCTCACACCGCGCGTTTCCCAAGAAAATCGAAGACTGGGATATCGAGCGCATCATCAAGGACTTCGCAGACGCCGCCGAGCGGATGAAGGCAGGCGGAATGGATGGCGTCGAGCTCGAGGCCTACGGCCACCTGCTCGAACAGTTCACGTCTCCTCTCACCAACGAACTCGACGGTCCTTATGGCGGTTCTCTCGATAACCGCATGCGCTTCTGCATGGATGTCTTGAAGGCGATCCGGTCCCGGGTGGGCGAGGACTTCATCCTGGGCGTCCGATATACCGCCGATGAATGTCTCCCCGGCGGCACTGGCAAGTCGGAGGGCCTCGAAATCTCCAGACGTCTCAAGGAAAGCGGACTTGTCGACTACCTCAACGTGATCCGCGGCCACATCGATACCGATGCGGGCCTGACGGACGTCATTCCGATTCAGGGAATGGCGAACGCACCGCACCTTGATTTTGCCGGCGAGATCCGCGCCGCGACCAACTTCCCAACCTTCCATGCGGCGAAAATACCGGACGTGGCGACTGCGCGCCACGCGATCGCGTCGGGTAAGGTCGACATGATCGGCATGACGCGCGCTCACATGACCGACCCGCATATCGTGCGGAAGATCATCGAAAAACGCGAAGACGAAATCAGGCCCTGCGTGGGCGCTAACTATTGCCTTGACCGCATCTATCAGGGCGGTGCGGCGTACTGCATTCACAACGCGGCGACCGGTCGCGAACTGACTATGCCGCACGTTGTCGCCAAGGCCGAGACCCGCAAGAAGATTGTCGTGGTCGGTGCAGGTCCGGCTGGCCTCGAGGCCGCCCGCGTCGCCGGCGAGCGGGGACATGAGGTTGTCGTCTTCGAGGCCGCCAGCGGTCCGGGAGGGCAGATCCGCCTGACGGCGCAGAGCCCGCGCCGCAAGGAGATGATGAGCATCATCGATTGGCGCATGGCTCAGTGCGAAAAATACGGAGTGGCCATCCGGTTCAATACCTGGGCGGAAGCCGAAACCATCGAGGCTGAAAATCCGGACGTCGTCATCATCGCCACGGGAGGAGTGGCGCATACCGACGTTCTTTCCAAGGGCAATGAGTTCGTGGTGTCTTCATGGGACATCATCTCCGGGGACGTGAAGCCGGGAACCAATGTCCTCATCTTCGACGACGCGGGTGATCACGCGGCACTCCAGGCCGCGGAATTCCTCGCGGGCGCCGGAGCGAAGGTTGAAATCATGACACCGGACCGGTCCTTCTCACCCGAGGTCATGGCTATGAACCTTGTGCCATACATGAGGTCGCTTCAAAAACTCGATGTGACCTTCACGGTCACCTATCGGCTCGAGTCTGTTGAAAGGAACGGCAACCAGCTCGTCGCACATGTCGGCAGCGACTACGGCGGCGTCTCCAAACAACGCGTCGTGGACCAGGTTGTCGTCAATCACGGCACCATTCCGCTTGACGACATCTATTTCGAACTGAAACCGAAATCGACCAATCACGGCGAGGTTTCGCATGACGAGCTCATCGCCGGACAAGCGCAATCGGTGATGCGGAATCCGCAGGGCCAATTCCAGCTGTTCCGCATAGGAGATTCTGTTTCGGCTCGCAACACCCACGCGGCGATCTACGACGCACTTCGCTTGGCGAAAGATATCTGATTGCCTGGAGCTGACGACAGCGTTGGCTCGGCGTCACTTTGATGGCTCCTTGCCATCCTGACAGCGTCAGGCATCCATGAGTGTGGCGGAACCATACGGAACAATAGCTATTGCGCCTGGCCATCGCCACGGCTGTTCAGTATTTCAAAATGGAATTCCTGTATCCTTGGATGTCTTGAAGGCGATTTGCGATCACTTTGCCGACCGCCTCGGGGCCGTGCACTGCAGCCATGTAAGTCCGAGCCCGCTCGCCGACCGCGGTGACGGTCTCACTATTATCCGCTAGTTGCGCCATGATCCGAGCAGCTTCATCTATGTCTGGATCGGCCCATTTCTGCGCTTCGATGTAATAGGGGTATTGATCGGGCTCCACACTGATCAATCGGTAGGGAACAGGAAAACCAGTTTGCGCGCCGACAAAGTCCTTGCTTCCCGAAAAGTCCGTTGCAATGACCGCTTTGCCCATGGCCATGGCTTCGGCAATTCCCAATCCGAAGCCTTCCGAGCGATGCAACGAGACGAAGACATCGCACGATTTCGTCAGGCAATAGGTTTCGGTTCGAGTGAGAACCTCGTCAATCAAGACAACCCGCTTGTCGGTCTGCGCAAGGCCACGAATTGAATTCAGAATTGCTCGTTTGTGCGGGCTATTGCCCATTGTCTTGATAATCAAGGAAACAGGTCGATTGCGGTCTTGTCCGAACGCGCGAAGATAGGCCTGTAAAACGGCATCCGGGTTCTTTCGGTCCGGGTAGGACGAAAAATCGAATGCAAACAAAAATGCGGTAGAATTTTCTGGAATCTGGAAGCGCTCCCGGTCCGCCTCGACATCGGGCGGAATGGATATAGCCACTGGAATGTGCACGACGGGGCGATCGGTACCGGCTGTGAAGGCGTCGCGGACGAAAGCCGTCGGCGCCCAAATCTCGTCCACGTGCTGCAAGCTATCCAGCCATTGCGGGTGGATCAGAGGCAGTTCCCAGAAAGGCCGGACGATGTTGTATCTGTTCCGCAGAACACCGGTGCCGACTCCATGAATGGTGGACCCCAGCATGTCGGCGTTCACGCAGAAAACGTTCACCATTTTGGACGGTCGGGCAGCGATGCGGTGCGTCAGGGCTCTGTCCCTGTGCGACGAAAGAACCTGCTCGTCAAAATTCGTGACATCGTAATTGATGCCCACACTCTCAATCGATCGGGCCAGCGAGCGCATGGCTTCGCCGACGCCCGTCTCTGAAAAAGGGTAACCGATGAGGGATAGCCCAGGCGCAAGCGAAGCCTGGGTTGTTGCATCGAAATTCGCGGGCCATGCACGCCTGAACATCGCATCGAGAAATTGCTTTCGCCTGGCCGGTGGCACCATTCTATAGAGCCAGCGGATATGAGGCTGAGCCTTTAGGAGAGTTCGATAGGCACGGCGCGCGACACGAGTTGCAATCATCGAGGCTTCTTTAGCGGAAACGTCCGCCATTCCATTCGGGCTGGTCCTCGAAGGGTCAAGTTGGCTCATTCTTTTGGCGACCGTTTGCGTGAACCTGGAAGGAATCCCGGCCGAAATTGCGCCACCGGACATATACCAGTCGGCGTAGTTTATCTGTGCCCCCCCCTCCTGGAGAGGGAAGTAAGATTGCAGATCGCGCCTCGCCGTCCAGAGCGCGTGCGCAAGCTGCGTGACCACACCACCAGGATTCGGATCAATGTCAGCCTGACGGTCGAGATTATCGGGCATCAGGGTGAAGGGATCGCCCTGGAAAGGCTCGAGCTTCTCGCGATAGAGAATTCGCGCAAGGTTCGGAATATCGGTGCCGTCAGAAAACGTCCCGAAGCCATAGGGCACTGTAGAAAACCTGCTCGCTCCGAAAACTTCCAATTGGTCATGATAGTCGGCCGTGAGGCTTGCCAACGCCTCGGTAGACGTTGGCTTCCACCGCTGCTGGTGCTTTGACAGGACGCTCCGGTCGCCGGGAGTGATCCCGCTAAAGTGAAAGAAGGCGAGTGGAGAGCCGTTGACCTCGTATCTCTCACTCGTCTTTTTGATCGTGCGGGTATCCAGGTTCCAGTACGCCACGTTGTAGGCTGGATCGCGCAAGATGTGCGTGCCCGAGCAATAAGCGGGCCACAGATCCATGAACTTCTGGTCAACGAAAATCCCGTCGCTCAGGCGATTGGCGACGCACTCGTTTCGCAGGCGCGTCTCCCACCATTCCAGCAAAGCCGACGTCTCGTCAGTCTTGGCCAGGGCCAGAAATCCCAGATTGTAGATCCCGGATCGCATAAAGGTCAGGTCGTTTGGGCTTTCGGAATGCAGGTTGGGAGCCAGCGCATGCGGCGTCAGGACGGAGGTCGCGCCTTCATCGAACGCCTGCAAGATCTCGTCAAAACGACGATAGGCAAGGATGTCCGGATCAAGATAAATGACGCGATCAAAACCTTCGGCGAAAAGTCGCCGAAATACTGTCGGCTTGATCGCCGTATTCAGTTCCATGACGTCGTAGCGAAAACTGAAGGCGCGGCGATCGGGCAGATCGAGATCGTCGAAGAAAATATGAGCGTCGAACTCAGGAAAGGCGTCGCTTTCCAGGTTCTCCCGACGTGTGTCAGCGATGGCAAGTATGCATGAAAAGTCCGGATGGTGACGAGCAAACGAAGACGCAAGCGCCCGGGAATAGTGGAGATAGTTCCAGGACGAAATCGTAAAAAACGCATTCCTCATGCTTAGCCCGAATCTTCCTTTGCCTTCGCCCCAAAACGTTGCCATAGCGCACGATAAGGGGAATCCACAATCGCAAGGGAACGGGCCGTGGCAAATAAGACTGCATTGATAACGGGCATCACCGGACAGGATGGAGCCTATCTATCGAAGCTGCTGCTTGAGAAGGGATACCGTGTGGTCGGCTCCATGCGCCGTACGTCGGGCATCGGCACATGGCGCCTGCGAGATCTGCAAATTCTGGACGATATCGAATTCGCGTCGATGGAACTGACCGAAGACTCAAACGTGCGTGGGGTGCTCGAGAAAATCAAACCAGACGAGATATACAATCTCGCGGCTCAAAGTTTTGTGGGCGATTCTTTTACCCAGCCCATCTACACGACCCAGGTCACCGCAGTCGGTGCATTGAGATTGCTCGAAGGCGTCAGGACCGTCGTCCCCACGGCTAAATTCTATCAGGCTTCAACGTCCGAAATGTTCGGAAAAGTGCAGCAGGTTCCGCAGACTGAGGAAACCCCTTTCTACCCACGCAGTCCCTACGGGGTCGCCAAACTGTTCGCGCATTGGACAGTTGTAAACTACCGAGAAGCATACGGATTGCATTGCTGCAGCGGCATCCTCTTCAATCACGAGTCACCTCTAAGGGGTATAGAGTTTCTGCCTCGAAAAGTGACGCTTGGCATGGCCAAATACGCGTTGCGGGGCGAAGGACCTCTGCGGGTCGGAAATCTGGAGGCGAAAAGAGATTGGGGCCACGCCAGGGACTACGTCGACGCCATGTGGAGGATGCTGCAAACGGCGTCGGTGACGGATTTCGTTGTGGCGACCGGCAGAACACATACCGTTCGTGATTTCATCGAAATGGCGGCGAGTGCCTGCGGCATCGCCTTGGATTGGCAAGGAACAGGGCACAACGAGCTGGCCACCGAACGGGCTACCGGCAAAGTCGTCGTATCTGTTGATCCAGCTTTCTACAGACCATCGGAGGTCGACCTCCTTGTCGGAGACCCTTCTCTTGCGAAAGAGGCACTAGACTGGAGCCCGACGGTCCGACTGGAGGAGCTGGTCGCCGAGATGGTCGAGGCCGATATGCAGCGGGTCTCTTCGAACCATGTTTCCGGGTTTTAGCAGACTGGCTGACGTCTAGTACCCCCACAGCTCGACCAGATCGCGACCGGCCAGGTCGCTGGCTGTGGAAACCTCAGCCGCGAACAGCCTTTTCAAATCGCCCGCTACGTCATCGGCTATTTCTGTTTCGAAGCCTTCCGCGCGATTGTCCCAGTACTCCTGGCTCACTTTGACGCCTAGAAATCGCTGTAATTGCTGCTCCCATGCCCCCTTCTCGCGGAAAGGGTGCGGGCGGATCAGGTCTTCATAGATCAAGACCAGTATTTGGTTGCGGGGAAAGGACCGATAATAACGGCGCAAATGCCTGCCGTAGAACGAATGTTCAATGTTCATGGATGCAGAATACCATGAATTATCCTGCGCTCTATGACTGGCGATCCCAATCAAGCCATTCCTGATATACGAATTTATGTCCAGACTCAGCTCCGGCCCCAGCGATGCGTCGATCTTTCCCTTCATGTGCCGGTACTGTGAAATCACACGGCTGACCGGCTCTCTCAGAGTCGCTATGATTTTTGCTTCCGGATTGTAAGATCTTATGCGCTCCGCCACCGGCGCGCTTGAGAGATAGACGGGCGAGATGTCGGCGAGATAGCGGTGGTCGACCGCCGCCTCCGCGAAGTGCGTATCGTACCGGGCCTCGGTGACGTCATCATCGATGCCGAAGCCATTAACTTCCTTCTCTTCGGGGACAAAGACTTCTCGCGTAGCGCTCAGCATCCTTGCCAGGCTGCTCGTGGCAGTCCGCGGCGCACCGATACCGATCAGATTTGCCCGCCTCGATGTGGGCGTCTTCAGTGCTGGCAATTTTGCCTCCCGGGAAAGCCGGCGACCAGGCGTGGCTTCAACATTCCTAATGTTCCTGTTGACGCGCCAAGGCGATCATTGTCGAGCGCCGCGCGCGCCACTATGAGCTTCGATAGAAAGTCTGAATGGGGAAAATCATTGGTGACCGCCGCAATCACGGCCCACGTCCCGGCGGTATCGGAGCCGGCTTTCCGGCGCATTCGCGCTCGCGATGTCGCGATGGCTTTGCTGCTTGGGCTCCTCTCTTTCCTGGTCTACAACGCGAATCTGCGTTCGATCACCGCAGCGGACAGCTATGCGGCGCGCTACCTGCCCTTTTCAATCTGGCAGAATCACAGCCTGACCCTGAATCCAATTCTAACCACGGTGGCTCAAGGACGAAAGCCTCCGGCAACGCCAGAGAACGATGGCACTGCTCATTGGATCCTGAAGGTTGGGGGAGACCGATATGTATCAAAATTTCCCATTGCCGTTCCCGTCATCCTTTCCCCGTTCTATCTGCCGGCAGTCATTTATCTGAACCACCATGGTTCCGATCCGCTGCTGTTCGACAAAGTCGCCCGGATCATGGAAAAGCTTTGCGCTTCTTCGCTGGCGGCGGTGTCCGTCGGCTTGCTCTATCTGCTCCTGCGGCGGCGGACAGATGAAGGGTTGGCCGCCATTCTGAGCCTGCTTTACGCATTTGGCACGACCACATGGGTCATCAGCAGCCAGGCGCTTTGGATGCATGGGCTTGCCCAGTTGCTGATCGTGGCCACAATGCTTTTGCTCACCGGACCAAGCACGGCATTGCGGGTCGTCCTTGCAGGACTGCTTTGCGGGCTTATCGCGGCCAACCGCCAGCCCGATGCCATATTGGCGGCAGGTCTGGGTATTTATGGCTTGTGGTGGTCTGGCCGCATGAGACCATTGCTCGTTTTGTCGGGCATGCTCCCCGTCGCTCTGACCCTGGCCTATAATCTCATGATCGTCGGCAATGTCGCGGGGGCTTATGCGCTGCATGTTCGGCCCGGCGATTTCAACCACGATATAGTGGGCGGCATCGCAGGCCTTCTTGTCAGTCCGACCCGAGGGCTCTTCGTCTTCTCCCCGTTCCTGCTGTTCGTCCCCATTTTTTGTCGTCGCGTCGCGGCTGAGCGCTCGGAGCGAGGCCTTACAGTGGCCGTTGGCTGCGCCATGATCGTGCAAGTGGCGTTCTACGCCATGATCGATTGGAGGCAGGGCATCTCCTGGGGGCCTCGATGGCTCACCGACATGCTGCCCATGCTGATGTGGATGCTTCCACCTGTCGTGAAGACCCTGTCCCGGAACGGACGCGTGGCATTCGGATTCGCATCGCTCCTGGCGATCTCGATACAGGCGATCGGTGCTTTCTGGTACACCGGCGCTGCCGACATTGCCATCGTCTCCACCCATGGCCCAGGCAGAATGCGACCTGCCTGGGACATACAAAACGCAGCCTTCATCGCCGAACTCAGTCACCCACATGTCCAGGCCGACCTGATCGTCGATCTGCGTGGCAACATCGATGCGGTCAATGTTCTTCCCATCGCTCAAGGCGCTGGCGACGAAGCAGGCAGGCAGATCGAGATTCTCGGATGGGCGCTCACCAACAACCACTCTCCAAGCGACGTCGCCGTGCTGGTCGATGGCCAATGGGGCGCTGCAACGCGGGAACTCTTTGCCAGGGCCGACGTGGAGAAGGCGCTGGGCCAGGCGAGCCCGGCCGGTTGGCGCGTCGCCATCCCGATCGGCCAGTTAACTCCGGGAGAGCATCTGTTGGCGGTGTTGGTGCGCGCCACGGAGGGTGGCGAACCGCGTCTGCTGAAGCAGATCTCTTTCTCCCTGGCGCCGGACAATGAGGCACTTGAGCACGTCACGGATCTGCCAAGCGCGGCGCGGCGTGCCCGGCAGATGCTCGCAAGCCATCAGCAGGCCGCCGGCTATTGGCTGACCTCCTATACGAGCGCAACGCGGTTCGAGCAGCCGCGCCAGGAACTGAACACCTATCTCAACGCCATCATGCTTGATGTCGTGAGCCCTGTCGCCGAAGCCGCCGGAGCGAGCGACATGCTTGCAAAGGCACGACAGTTCCTGGCTGCCCAGATCGAGCCGAGCGGCCTTGTTCGATATCACGGCCGGCCAGATGCGCCGACGATCGGCACGCTTGGCTGCGCCATCACGCCCGATTCGGATGACACCGCCCTGGCTTGGCGGGTCGCGCCCAGCGAAAAGAAGGAACTGCTGCAACCCGCGCTTGCCACCATAACGCAGTTCAGGCGGCCTGACGGACTCTACCAGACCTGGCTCGCACCACGGGACAAATACCAATGCCTCGATCCCGGACGCGACCCCAATCCGGCGGATGTTGGGATCCAGATGCATCTATTGCTGTTTCTCGAACAGGCGGACAAAGCGGCCGCGCGTTCGCTGTGCGAAGCGCTCTCGAAAAAAGCGGGCGACGACGATATCTGGGTCTACTACGCCGGTGCGCCGCTCATGATCACTCTGCGGTTGGCAGACCTGGAAAAGGCCGGCTGCTCGCCGCGGTTCCCACAGGCGCGATTGCGCACTGAAATTCCCGGACAGGAGATCTGGCTGCGCGTCGCCGACCAGCTCCGGCAGGTGGAAAGCCAGGCTGGTTCATATGCTGCCTATCAGCGTACGACCGAACTGCTCACCGATATTGCCGCGCATGACTTTTCCTTGATGAGCGATACGCCTCCGCTTCTGTATCACAATGACCTCACCGCAACGGTGAAACGATTCTATTGGTCGCAAGATTTCGGATATGCGCTCTGGTTGCGGCTCTATTTCGAGAACGAACGTATGCTATCAAAGCTTCCTTGTGGTTCCGGCGGCCCGGACCAAAAATGTGGTGAGAAGTGACGCAAATCGCGAGCGACATGGTCGGTCAAAGTCGCCCCCGGGCGACACAGATGCTGTCGCGTTGGTTCTCTTGCATCCGTTTCGATGAAGTCGTAGCGCTTCAGGCCACTCCGATCATCGGTGCGGTCCTTTCGATCGGAGCGCTGTCGGCAAGCCATGCCCTGACGGTAGCCATTTTGATAGCCGGCAATTTCTGCCTGATGGCTCACGTGTTTGTCCTCAACGACTGGTCTGGAATCGAGGGCGATCTCAAAGACCCGGATCGAGCCAGCCGAACATTCGCGGCAAAAGGCCTGACGCGCAGGGAAGTCGGCTATCTTGCCGGCTCATTGCTGGCGATCAGTCTGCTCCTGTTTGGGCTGATAAACACGAGGGCACTTGTTGTCGCGATGACGATAGCAGGGCTAAGCGCCTTGTATTCCAGCCCCACCCTGCATTTGAAGGGAGTTCCACTTTTCAACTCGGCCCTGCATTTTGTCGGCGGTTGCATGCACTTCCTGCTCGGATATGCGGTTTTTGGCGCGATAAATGCACAAAGCCTCGTCGTAAGTTGTTTCTTTGGGTTGGTATTCACCGCCGGCCATTTCACGCATGAAGCGCGCGACTATGACGTTGACCTGCTCAACGGCATTCGGACGAACGCCGTGGCGTTTGGCAAGACCAGAAGCTTTGTCGCAGGTCTCGTCCTTTTTGTCTCGGCATATGCGTTCATGGTTGCGTTGGCTGCGTTCGGGTTCGTTCCGTTCGCCCTCGTCTTTGCCGCTGCACTCATTCCGGTACACCTGTTGGCTTCCCGCCGTGCCATGCGGGCCGGCTTGGCGTCCGGGAGCCTCCATCGACTGCAACGGTGCTACCGGGCTCTCTTCGCCACCATTGGTATCGTTATGATCATGGTGGTCGCTTTGTCCTAGCCGGCAGTGTCGGGCTCCACCGCAACAGCTGACATGACGGCTTCGAGGTTCCATGCTTTCCGTAATCGTACCGGTCTTCAACGAAGCAGCGACATTGCCACATGTGCTGGCGATGGTGAGTACAGCGCTTCCCTCGGTGGCGAAGGAAATCATCATCGTGGACGACGGTTCCTCCGACGGCACCCGCGAGTGGCTGCGGGCCAATTTTCCGACCGGCACCCGCTGCGCCACATCTCTAACCGTCGGCGTCGACGGAGCTCTCGTCTTTACGCAGGAGCCGGCGATTGCCCCGGTCACGGTGCGGCCGTTCTATCACGAAAGAAATAGCGGAAAAGGCGCCGCATTGCAGACCGGGCTGGCGGAAGTGAACGGCGACGTCATTGTCATCCAGGACGCCGACCTTGAATACGATCCTGCGGATTGGACCGTTATGTACGACCTCATTGTCAGGCGAAAAGTTGCAGACGTCGTCTACGGCTCACGTTTCTACGGCCGGCCCCATCGCTCTCTCTATTTCCACCACTATTTGGCCAATCGCTTCATCTCACTGGTGTTCAATCTTCTTTATAACCAGACGCTTACCGACATCGAGTGCTGTTACAAGATGTTCACGCGAGA
Organism: Mesorhizobium calcicola; assembly: GCF_042682105.1. Lineage (NCBI taxonomy): Bacteria > Pseudomonadati > Pseudomonadota > Alphaproteobacteria > Hyphomicrobiales > Phyllobacteriaceae > Mesorhizobium > Mesorhizobium calcicola. Next base: position 43,617 of record NZ_JBHUGY010000035.1, on the reverse strand, counting down.
GGTCATGAGCGGGTTGCGCCTGACCTGTAACGACTTTGGTTGCGAAATTCAGCTTAGCGCTCAGATCGCGCTTGCTGGCCGCTGGCGTATCTACGAGATGGGCATCAGCTATTTCGGCCGCACCTACGAGGAAGGCAAGAAAATCGGATGGCGCGATGGCGTCAAGGCAATCTGGTATCTCGCCCGCTTCCGGCTCTTTTCTTGAACCTCCGTTCGAGGCGAAACAACGCGGAAAGCAGCGTGCCAAGCGGGTAACACAGGGGAGGGGCGTCGGCTCGCGGCTGCGATATATGGGTGGCTTAGTCCCGGTCTAATCAAGACACGCGGCGAACGCTTAGCTTTCTGCCGTCAGCTCGTTGCACCTGATTTGATCTTCTCCAGTTCTGCCTCGAGCGTCTTGGCGTACTCCTCGATCTGAGCCCGGGACTGCTCGAGGCTTCTGGCGTATTCGACCGCGGATTCGTTCGCTTCCCGCAATTGGACCAATGTCTCTTCCAGGGAGCTGGCATAACGCGCGGACTCCTCGGCATTTCGCGATCGCTCTTCCAGGGCGGCCTGCAAGCTGTGCACATATCGATCAACCTCGCCCTTCAGGGCATCGCCGTCGGTGGCCTCCTCGACCTCAGCCCGCGACTGTTCGAGGCTTCTGGCGTATTCGGCGGCGGCTTCGTTCGACTCCCGCAGCTGCGCCAGGGCCTCTTCCAGGGCGCTGGCGTAACGCGCGGACTCCTCGGCACTTCGCGATCGCTCTTCCAGGGTGACCTGCAAGCTGTGCACATATCGACCAGCCTCGCCCTTCAGGGCATCGCTGTTGGCGGCCTTCTCGATCTGAGCCCGCGACTGTTCGAGACTTCTGGCGTATTCGGTCGCGGTTTCATTCTCCTTCCGCAACTGGGCCAATGTGTCTTCCAGGGAACTCGCGTAACGCGCCGCCTCCTTGGCTTCTCTCGATCGCTCTTCCAGGGCGACCTGCAGGCTGTGAACATATCGACCGACCTCGCCCTTCAGCGCATTGCTGTTGGCGGCGATGATCGCCTGGGCGGTGCTTCGCTCGAGCGTCATTTTTTCCAGATGCTCGATGCCGATCGTCACCAGGCTTGATGGAAACTCGCCATTCTGCTGCCTGATCCAGCCGGAGCTCCCGGCGGCCACAACGCCCAGGGACACACCGTCGAAGGCCATTCCGGTCTGCTTTGCCACGGCGCTGGCATAGCCAAGGCCATCTTGGTCCTGAAAAAGAATGGCGTCGAAATACTGGGCGCGGACGTGTCTCAACAACTGGATTGTTGAAGCCAGAAAGGACGGCTGGATCAGCGGCCCGTCTGCGTCGAAATACTCGACGTCGAAGGAATGGCTTTTGGCAAAATCCGCGAAGGCATTCTCGTCCGCCTCGGTAAACGCGCCGATGTCGACGATGGAGACGTCAATGTCGGCGGCTATGGCGGCGTCGACCGCGGCTCTCGCCGCGCCATCACCATGGATAGGCTTCCAAAACAGGTCGCCGACAAGGCACAGTTTCCGCCGGCCCGTACCCCGGCGCATGACGCGTAGGCGAGGACGCCCTGACGATCGCTGCGGAGGAGGAGGATGCTGAATGGAGGCATAGACATCGTCGAACGACTGCTTCACTGCGCCGAAAACGGCCGGATCAGGCGCACGGCCTGCAGCGGCACCACGCAGTTCGGAAAAGATCGGCGCGATCCATGCAGACCATACGCCCTGACGGCAATCCAGGTCCTCGGGCTCTTGATGGTGCCACAGTTCCCGCGACAGAAAGCCGTCGATCTCGGCAGCGGCATCCGGGATGGATTTTGGCCACGCAATATTGAGTTCATCGCCCAGGCGGCGCGCGACCGATCTCCAGTCGTCCAGCAACGTCGAATAGTCGCAGAACGCCCTGTCGACGTCGCGCGTGTGTTCCTCGGCTGCCAGATTGTACCGCAACCACAGCAGGCCGCCCCGATCCAGGGGCCAGGATTGCCAGTCGCCTCCCTGGCCCTGGCGCTTCGCCAGCGAGAGCGCGACTTCCACCGGGTTGCGCGAGATGACGACCGCGACGCACCGTATTTCCAGTTTGGCCAGCGCGGCGCGCCACAAGGGAAACAGCAGCGAGATCCGCGGATCCTTCAGCACGAAGAGTGGATCGTCGCCGTATTCCTCGACGATCAGATCTTTCAGCCGGTCGACGAAGGCCTGTGCCGCAGGCCGTTGCAGCCATTCGCCGGACGGTCCCTGGACATCGTTTACGGGCGATTCGGCCAGACCCAGAATCTCGTCGTTGAGGCGAACAGCGGCTTCCGGCTCCCAATGGCCGGTCTCGTTGCCCAATCCCGCAGGATTGAGGTTGCGCGGCAAGGAGGCACCGAGAAGACTGAACATGCGCGCCAGCGCGGACGTGCCGCTGCGGTGCATCCCGACGACGATTATGGCGGTTCTGCCGGTCATAAGACTTCCAGGGAAACGTGCTTGGCGCTTGGCGGCGCTCGAACCTCAAGGACGGGCGGGGCCAAACGCTCCCGATCGCAGGCGTTGGAAATCCGCTGAACTGTTGGCAACGATCGCACCCACATGCATAGTCGTCGCTTGGCGTCGTAGCCGACATATGACGTTTGGGTCAAACTTTCATCTCCTGATTGAAGCAGGACTTGGATCGGAGGTTAGAGAGATGCACAACCGAGCACCAGTGACCTCCGGTGATCGAGACAGAGCCCGGGCGATCGTTTCGACAGTGCGGCATTGGCACCATAAATTTGAAGTGTTCCCCGGCGTGGTCACTCCGGGCTCTTACGATCCCCAGTTCCTGCTCGAAAAACTGCGGTTGCCCGACGACATGACCGGCCTGCGAGCATTGGACATAGGCCCCTCGGACGGCTTTTTTTCGATGCACATGGCTCGTCGTGGCGCGCGGGTGACGGCAGTCGACTATCGGGCCAAAAGTGGCCATGGATTTGAAGCCATGGAGCAACTTACCGGTTTGGAATTCGATTACAGGCAGATGAACCTGTACGACATTCCTGGCTCGGATATTGGTGAGTTCGATCTCGTGCTGTTTCTGGGCGTTCTCTACCATCTGCCCGACATGATGCGCGCACTGAACATTGTTTCCCAGCTTTGCCGGAGTCGCCTGCTTGTTGAAACGCAGTTCGAACCGGAGCTGATGCCCGGCGTCGCGGTTGCCCAATATTACGAAGCAAGCACGCTTGCTGGCGACATCACCAATTTCTGGGCCCCCAACAAGGAATGCCTCTTTGCCATGTTGCGGGACACCGGCTTTCGGATCGACCGGGATGACAATTGGGGCAAGCGCCTCATGGTGGACGCTTCCGTTGACGGTCAGGCAAAAGGGAAAAAGACAAGACTGGCTTATGGCCTGATTTGAGACACGACTGTTTCCGGCAAGGCAGTCTCGTTTAGCATTTTGAAGTGATCCCGCTGCGACACTGGTGAAGGATAGCAGCAACCGTCGACCCGGCCGCGTCCGAGCCGCAAAGACATCTCGCTCACTCGACGACGCCGATCAGCTTTACTGCCTGCGGCGGCGAGAGCCGTTAAGCCTTGCGCAATCTATGCAGTCTAAGCTGACTGGCAGATTGCGAGGGGACATGAAACGCAAGCCGCTTCTGCTTTTTGCCTTCCCGTTTCTCATTCTTGCGATCCTGGCAGGGGAGCGCATGGCGACATTCTTGCTGGGAACCTATCCAGCCAGCCCCGCCGTATGGTGGATATGGCTTGAGCTGCGCCCGTTGTCGACGATGCTCTGGCAGCAGATCGATTTCAATCTCGGTGACTCGATGGCTGCCGACGCCGCCGTCCTTGCTGCCGTATCGATCCTCTGCTGGATAGCATGCCACACCAGAAGGTCGGCTTTCTTCTTTCTCACCAACCACGTCGCCCTGATCCTCGCCGGGCTGATGATCGCGGTCGGCAGCCACTCGGAAACGGCGAGCACGATCGCTACATTCACGTCGCCCAGCGGTCTTCCGTTCTCGCTGGCGGTTGATTTCGCCTTGAAGAGCAGCCTGGTGCTGCTTCTGGGCGTTGCAGCCTGTGCATATTGCCACGTCGCCTTCCTCGCCGAAGCGCGGGCGCGGTCCGAAGCCCGGACCGTCCGCATTCTGGCCCTGCGGCGCGATCTCTAAGCCGTCCAATCGGCGTCACCTGGCCCTGCCCAATCAAGGCCTGCCAAGTCCATGCCCTACAAGGTCTAGTTGATCCTCCGGTAAGTGACCTTGCCGTCAGGTTGCTGGATGCGCTGGTAGTTGGAGCTTGGGGGAGGGGGCGACGCCGGCGCGGCCCTTTTCCTGGGCGCACGCGGCGCCTCGATGACGCCGGCTTCGCTCGCGCTCTCGCCGTCGAGAGCTTCGGGGGCTTCCGCCAGTGTGCTGGTGGTGATCTGGGGCGGTTGCGCCGCACTCGGCATGGGCTCGGCGCCGGCAACCGGCATATTCTGTTCCAAGCGGGTGATGTTGCCATTGATCTCGTTGAAGCTGCCTTGCAACTGGCTGTCCAGTTTCTCGAACCGGCTCTGGAAGCCGTTGTTGACCGTGTCGAGCCGAGCCGCGATCCGCTGCTCGAACGCTCCGAGCTGCTCCAGCCGCGCTTCGACGAAACGCAGGTCGCTCATGCCGCGGTAGAGATAGATGGCGGCCGCCGTGTTGATCACCGTGATCAGCAAGGCGCCGCCGGCGACGAGAATGCCGATCGTCTTTATCTTGCTGGGTTTGCCGATGGCGTCCTTTTCGCGCTGTTCCTGGTTCCCGATATCGATCGCCGGCATGTCCGGTTCACTGATCATCGTCATTGGACCACCACCTTTGCGCCCACCGCGACGCGCTTGAAGAGATCGATCACATCGGTGTTGGTGAGCCGAAAACATCCCGATGTCCCGTCGAAGCCGACGCCCGACGGATCGTTGGTGCCGTGTATCCGGTAGAGCGTGTCGCGACCGTCACGAAGCAGGTAGAGTGCCCTTGCGCCGAGGGGGTTGTAGGGGCCGGCGGGCACCATTTTCGGCAGCTCCGGCTGGCGGGCCCGCATTTCCTGCGGCGGGCGCCACTCCGGCCATTCTGTCTTCGCCCCCACCTTAACGACGCCCGTCCAGCCGAACCCGTCGCGCCCGACGCTGATCTGGTAGCGGAGCGCCTGGCCCTGGCGGGTCACCAGGTAAAGCGCCTTCTCGTTCTTGCGGATGATGATCGTCCCGGTCGGCTCCGCGGTCTCGAAGGCAACCGTCTTGCGCAGGCTGGGGCCCATCGCCGGCAGCGGCGGACGATCCGAAAGCCCCGATCGCGCGTCGGCGAAGTCCTGGACGGACATCGCCAGCGCAATGCCGAGCACGCAGGCACCGGCCAGCCTGGGGGCGATCCGATATCTATCGGGCAGCGTCATCGAGCCGTTCTTTGAACATCCGCTTCAGGTCCTTGTTGAAGCGCGCGCGCGCATCGACCTCGGAAGGCAGGATCGCACGGTTCAAGGCGTCGGTCACCAGCGCATTGTCCAGCGCGACCGACTTGATGTGCGGCGCCTTGAATATCTTTTCGAGCTCGCTGCGCGAGAAGTGGTTTCCGAACCATTTGCGCTTGTGCTTGTTGGCGACGAGCGTGATGCTGACCGCATTGCCGCGCAGCTCGCGGATCTTCCTGTACAGCCGCTTGCCTTGCCGCAGCGAAGCGACGTTGAGTTCGAAGACGATGAAGATCTCGTCGCTCGTCGAAAGCACGGAATTGTGCCAGGGCGTTTCGAGATTGGGCAGGTCGATGACGATGTCGTCGAAGCGGTAAGCGACGAGGTCCAGAAGCCGGAAGACGAAATCGCTTCCGTGCGGCTCGAATGGCAGTTGCGGCCTCTCGAATGCATAGAGAGTGAGGCCGGACGGGCGGGACAGCTTGATCACATCCATCAGCTCGACATCCAGCCGTTCCGGCTGGCCGATGATGCCGGCAAGGTCGAACTGGTTGAACAGATTGAGATAGGCGCCGCAATTGGCGCTCTGGAAATCGAGATCGACCAGGCAGGTGGACGCCGCGCGTTCGGTCGATTTCGAGGCCAGGAATTCGGCCGCAGACAGCGCCAGCGTCGTGGCGCCGGCGCCACCGCTGGCGCCGATGAAGGTGATGATCCGGCTTTTCGTGCCCTGGTTGCCGGTGTCGTGGAAGGTCACCGCGTTGAGCAGCTCCTTGCCGTCGAGCGGCTTGTGCAGCCAGTCCGAGGCGTTCATGCGCACCAGCACGCGCGTCTGTTCAGAGGTCAACTCGTCGGAAACCGCGATCAGCGGCACGGCCGCCCAAAGCGCGCGCGCCTCGACAATGCCGGGCCTGCCGAGCAACTCGCCATTGCCGAGATCGAGGATGACGATGCCGGGGCGCGTTTCGGCGGGCGGGCCCTTGAGAAAGTCACCCGTCTCGGAAATCCGGACATCGTAGATCGCCAGCGCATCGAGCCGCGTCGCCACCTCGCGCTTGAAATTCGGATCCGACGAGAACAGCGCCACTTGCTTTCGCTTGGTCGGCGTAACCTTGGTGTTGATGGCATTCATGGGAAGGAGGCCTTCAGGTCTTCGCCCGTAACCGTGCTCAGCATAGAGGGCATGGCAATGCTGGTGAACCTCAGGAAGAAGAAGTTGAATGTCAGGTTTTGCAGATTGACGGTGATTGTCGGCACCGGTCCACCCAAACGGGTCTGGTAGCCGAGACCGGTTGCCGCGTAGGTGACGACGACGTTGTCGCGATGTAGTCCCGCGAAGAAGTGACACATGCCAGGGCGTTGGTTGGCGCCCAGCAGCGGACAGACGTCGTCGGCGGTGTTGGCGGTGTCGCCGCGGAAGATAAGGCTGAAGGCGGCAGCATCGAATGTGCCGCCATTGCTGCATGCACCGGTGGTTCCGGTGTATTTGCAGACAAACGGACCATAGGCGCCAGCCGAGACGGGGGCACCCGGTGCCGCAGTGGGGGCGGCGGCCGTCAGATTGCTGACAACCGGATCGGAGATCGACGCCAGCCGCGCACCGATCTGTACGGCCTTGGTCGCCTCGTTCCATTGATAGAACGCATAGCCGAAATCGACGAAGCCGAGGACAAGCGTGAACAGCAGCGACGAGACGATGGTCATTTCCACCATCGCCGCGCCGTCTTCCGATTTTGCAAAACGCTTGAGCATGGTCAGAACCGGATCAACCGCTCGTCGTGGGAGCCATGAAGCGTGAGCGGCCCGATGCCAATGAACGACAGCATCCCGACATCTGGGTATGCGTAGGTGCCGGACGCGCGGACGGTGCAGACTTGTGCTGTGGTGGAGCGGTATTGGATAACGCCGCCCGATACGGTGTCCTGGCAGGAGTAGTTCGTGGTTACCGTCACATCCGATGCCTGCCAGCCGGCGACACGCGCGGGTGGTGTCCCGGCCGCGTTGCCGAACGCCGCAATATTCGCGGCAATGGTGGCACAGTTGATCGCCCCCAGCCCCGAGTCGGTATACAATTGACTGTTGCAGCGCGCGGCAAAGCGAGCGGCGTCTGTAAGCCCGGCCTCCATCAGCAGCTTGTCATGGATCAGGTTGCCGAACTCGAACACTCCTGCCGATAGGATCAGCATCAGCGGCGTGATCAGTGTCATCTCGACAATGACCGCGCCGCGCTGGTCGCGTCGAAATCGACCGAGATATCGGGACAGCACCTTGAACATGGCGGTCACCGGTAGAGCTGCGCTTCGTCGCGCAGGTAGTTGTCGAGCGTGCCACTGCCGCCCTTGCCTGTGATGTCGACGAGTTCCACCATGATGTCTTTCCCGTCGAAGATGGGCTCCGTGATGAAGAAACTGGCAAACCTTCTGGCCGGAACATTCGCGCGGCCACTGAATTTTACGCCCGAAGCCTGAAGCGCATTGCAGTCCAGGACTGCACCGTAAAGCAACCGGCGATCTGGGGTCGAGATCGGCGTGCCGGCCCCAGCCGGAGGGTTGCCTTGTTCGCCGCCGACGGACGCGTCCTGGACAATGTTGTTGTCGATCTCGTAGCGATAGACCTCATACCGCGTCGGGAGATCGGCGCCGGTTCCTGATAGAGCCGCAGGCACGGCACGTGTCGGATGATTGGCAGCCCAGTAGCGCGCGAAATTCCAGTCGCCGGCGCCCATGCGACCGCTCATCATGGTGCAGGTGCCTGAGATCTGACACGAGTCGCGTTCAAGCCCGATGCCATTGGTCGGGTCTGTTTGGTAGTCGACCTTGTTGCTCGTGACGTACTGATCCCAGTTTATGGCGCCCTTGCGCACGTTGACTGCAGGCCCATCCGAGAACGAGGACGAGTTGATACCGAAGCGCGAGTTGATCCCATCTAGCACCGGACCGGAATTCTGTCCCGGCTCCGTGTCGACGCCGTCGCGCGAATAGCAATTCTGCGGCTTGGAGTCGGCGAGCATCTTTTCGAGCTGCTGTGCACCATTGCCAAACGGCGAAGCCAGGAAAGCGAAGTTGCCGGGAGCATAAGACCCGTCTCCGCGCAGCTTGATTTGGCGGCGACGGTATTGCCTGCTTTGTGCCGCCTGTTCCAGCGTGACGCCGCCGGTGAGGGTTGTGTCCTCATAGGGGTTGCACATGAAAACGGGCGTGTAATCGCAGACGCCCGACGTGAACCCGGCGACCGCCTGGGCAGCAACGTTGAAGCCGTTACTGGCCGAATTGCCCGTCAGAAACGACGCCGGGAATATCGCGGCGAAACCGGTCGGTGCCACCTTTACTTCAACGAATTTGGTCTCATCTTCGCCAACGGATTGCGTTGCATCGGCATAGTTTGCGCTGGTGACCGGAGTTCCGTCTGACGCGGGTATGGACTTCAGGAAACACCACGAAATGTTGCCGGCGCTGTTGCATCGTGTGGTGCCCCCTGGTTGCCCGGAATTCAAAGTGAACCGGCCGTTAGCGCCAACGGTTGAGAAAGTGGCCTCGTTGGTAACCAGTGTTGCCATGGCGCGTTCGGCTCTGACCCATGAACCGGGCAAGCCATCAAGCTCGGCGGCTCCAGCCAACGCAAAGGCATCCGCCGCCTTCTGCAAATCATTGTGCAGGTTATTGACCCGGCTCATGTCGATCGCCAGCAGCGAAAAACCGATGATCGCCGGCAATGTGACGCTGACGAGGATCAGCGCTATTCCTCTCTGATCGTGCCAGAACGCGCGAATGGTCCGCAGCATGGCCTTACTCTTTGCTCCCCTGACGCCAGGTTCCCTCGTATGGCCTGGCGCACTAAGACCGCATCCTTCTGTTCAATTCACGGCGTCGTCGTTACAGCCGACCCAGCCCCGCCGACATTGACATTGATGGCTGGCGGCGGCGGCGGTGGCGGCGGAAATTTGTAGTTGTTTGCAACAGCGGCGGCGCGCGTGCCGTCGCCTTCGATCCTGGTGTTTTTGGAGGCCGGATTGAACGGATCGACCGTCTGCAGCAGCGAATTGAACTTCTGCGTGTCGCCGGCGGCCAAGGTCACCGAGTCGTAATGGTTCAGATAGTCCGCGGCGCAGCCTGACAGCAGGCCGGTGCACACAATGAGGATCAAGGCGCTATTTCTTGACATAGAGCATCTTGTCCTTCGATTTGAAGTCCAGCATGTGGCCATAGGGGCCGGTGACGCCGTCGCCCGTTTCATATTTTCGGATCATGTCCTTGTTCACTTCGAGCTGGCCCAACACGAAGAATTCCGGGTCGTTGGCCGGCCGTGTCTTGTCGAACGGCGTCGCCAGTTGCTCGCCGGGCTTCACCGGCCGCACGAGATGCGGCGTGACGATGACCACCAGTTCGGTTTCTTCCTTCTGGTTGCTTGAACTGCGAAACAATGTCCCGATAACCGGCACCTGGCCGAGCCATGGCACCTGGTCCTGGAGCTTGCTGGTCTTGCTCGACAGAAGCCCGCCGACCGCGAAGCTCTGGCCGTCGCGTAATTCGACGACGGTTTCCAGCTTGCGGTTGGTGAAGATCGGATCGCCGGCGCTGGTGAAACCGGTCAGGTCGCTGACCTCCGGCGCCAGCCGCATGTGGATCTTGCCGTCGTCGAGTACGACCGGCGTGAACACCAGATTGACGCCGAATTGCTTGTACGTGATGAATATCTGGCCATCCTTGTCGAGAGTGCGGATAGGCACTTCGCCGCCGGCGTTGAAGCTGGCTTCCTCGCCGGAAAGCGTGGTGAGGTTGGGGTTCGCGAGCATGCGCACCGCGCCCTTGGACTCCAGCGCCTCGATGATCAGATCGACCTTGATGTTGTTGTCGATAACGCGGGTGATCAGGGCTCCGAAGGGACTGGAGTTCGACAGGAGGCCGCTGAGCAGGTTGCCCGGTCCGAGCACCACGTTGTCTTCGTCGACGGCAGCAACACCAGTACCCGTACGGGTCGTGCCTCTGCTGTTGGTGCTCTTGATCGACACGCCGAGGTCGCGGCCGGTGTTGCGCTTGGCTTCCAGCACGCGCACTTCCAAATTGACCTGCTGGCTGTCGTCGACGATGACGGAATTGATGATGGCGTCGGGACCATATTGCTGCGCAACCGCCATGATCGCCGCCAGCGTGGCGCCGTCCTTGACATGGCCGCCGAGCCTGACCCTGCCGTTGACCGAGCCAACTTCGATGCGCGACTTTGGCGCCACCTGGCGGATCGCCTGCGCCATGTCGCTGACGTCGACGCCGACCTCGATCTGGATGACGCCGAGCGAACGCTTGTCCGTGGAAAACAGATTGACCGTGGTGGTGCCGGCGCCCTTGCCGATGACATAGAGCGTGCGGTCGGTCATCGGCTGGGCATCGGCGATTTTCTCGTCGCCGACGACGATGTCGCCCAGGGTGGCATTCACCTGGATCGTCACAGATTGCGACATAGGCAGGAAAATACGATGGACGCTGGGGTTCGACACGTCAATGAAGCGGTCGGCAGCGAGAGCCGCGGGGCCTAAAAGCGATGCCGCCGCAGAACAAGCCAGTACGGCTACCGCCAGTAGTCCCCGGAACGCACGCATCTACGCTACCCCCTTGCAGGCTGATTCGGTCCCCTTGACCTTAATATGCCAGCGTTATTTTTGTCGTGGCACATCATATGTTTCGAGCTTTATACCTCGAAAGACACCGATTGTCGCCCGCGCAGGTGGCTCCGGCTGCACGTATTTGACCACTTCCTTGACAACTTCTTTCACCTGCGGCGCAGATGCCACAGCTGGGGCCGGCTTGAGCTTGCTCAGATCGTCGAGCTTGTTTCCGACTCGGTCGACTGCCTGCGCCAATCCCGCGATCTTGTCGTCGGCACGCTTGCGCTCGTCCTCCGCGCGCTGGCGTTCGGCCGCGGCAGCAGCGTTAGCAGCAGCCTGCTTCTCCAGTTCGGCTTGCCTTTTGGCGACGTCAGACGGCAATTCTCCGGTCAGGTCGGAAAGCGTCACCCGCTCGGTCGTCTCGCCCTTGCTGGCAGCCGCCTGGCGCAGCGCCAGGGACAGCTGGCCGGCGCCGGCGGCCAAGGTCAGCTTTTGTGCATCCTTGGTGCTGGCCTCGAGCGTTACCGATTTGACGACGGTTGGGCTATCCTTGCTTTCATCGGCAACCTGATCGACGGCAAGCACCTTCATGCTCTGCAGCAGCACGTCGACAAAACTCTGGTCCGCACCATCTTGGCTGCGCACCGTGCGCGTCAGCAACACGTCGACCCGATCACCCGGAAAGACGAAGCCGGCAACGCCAAGCACGTCGTTGACGCGGATGGACACCGCCTTCATGCCTTCGCCGAGCACCGCCGATAGCGTGGCGCGCTGACCGGGGCCGGTAATTTTGGTGGCGAGGATTGGTTCGTTGACGCCGATCGCCTGCAACGCCTGCTTCGAGCCGTCACCGGCGAGCAGTTCCTTCGTCGTCTTGAAGGCGCCGGCCGGAACCGCGCCAGATGGCCATGCAACTTCTCGCAATTTGTCGGCGTCAAGCGTGTCGCCGAACTTCAGTCCCACCGCGGCGACGACGACCGTATCGCGCGGGACTTCACTTGTTTGAGCCATCGCATTTCGCTGATTGGCAAGCCAGATGTTGGCGAGCACAACCGCAAGAACGCCGAACACGCCGGCGAGGACAATCATGATAATGGTATTTGCGCGCATGGCCTAACCCCTTGATTCCCCAGGCAAGCACTCGTCGTCCCTTGTAGAGCCTTGGGCCCGGACCAGCCGGGCCCAAATTGTTGTTAGCCCAGATTGAGCACGTTGGTCAGTGTGTTCCAGGACGTGGACACATAACCACCAACCAGAACAATCGCCGCAATTGCCGCGGCGCTGATCAGACCGATCAGGATCGAGTATTCGACCATGGCAGCGCCGTTTTCGTCGTTGCGGAACTGCCGGGTCATCGCCATGAGCTTCTTCATGTCAATTTTTTCTCCCTTTGGGCAAGCCCAGGCCCAAATGGCGCTAGCCCAGGTTGAGCGCGTTGGTGAGCTTGTTCCACGACGTGGACACATAACCACCGACCAGAACAATCGCCGCAATTGCCGCGGCGCTGATCAGACCGATCAGGATCGAGTATTCGACCATGGCAGCGCCGTTTTCGTCGTCGCGGAACTGCCGGGTCATCGTCATGAGCTTCTTCATGTCAATTTCTCCCTTTGGAGTTGAACCCGACGAGACAGAGCAAAGGATGAAATCCATACCCAAGCATCCCCCGTCATCTCAATCCTAGGTCCCACGAAAAAGCGAAGTCAAATGCGATTAAGCGTTCGTTAACGTTTCAATACCTGATCCACCAAAGGTTCGAGCCGATTTAAGTTTCAACAAGACCTTGATTCGACTAATTTTTCAAGCGTTCTTAACCATTCGTTCACAATTACGCCCCACCTCCCAATGAGGTATCACTAAATTAGCCATCTCGCATATCCCTTTATATCTAAGGGGTTACAGATTGTTTTCGGCGCCACACCGCGTGTTGCGGTTCGCAACGTTTCGTGAGGCTGGGTGGAAGGGCGCTCGGGCAAAAATAAAACGATATTTTCGGCGGAGGGGCCTTAACTATGTTGTAAGTATTGACTTGCAGATTGTCGCCAGGCGCTTGCCCCCTCCCGTGGTTAATGGTTAGTTTATGTCTTACGAATTTAGCGGGGGCTAACTTTTGTGTTGAGCCTATCGGAAACGGTGCAGGCAGGGGAGCGGTTCGCGAGACCGCGGCAGGGTCGCGCATGCGACGAGATCCGGCTGCGTCTGGTCGGCGGTGCCCGCACCTCGCGGTCAACAAATAATCTCCAGGCACGGGAATTCGGGGGCACAAAATGCTAGGCCGCTTCCTCAAAGGGCCAGCCGAGCCGCTGGCGCAGCAAGCAACCCAACGGGCGCCACTACCCCTTGCAGCGCCGCCGCCCGTTCCGGATCTCGCGCCGCACGGCGACGAGTTCCTGGCGCTGAAAGTCGATCTCCATCGACATCTGATCGACCGGTTCAACCTTACGGCACTCGAAAATTCGTCGAAGGACGAGATCCTGAACGAGATCCGCCCGATCGTGCGTGAGTTCGTTCGTGGTCGCAACGTGCCGCTGAATGCTCGCGAACTCGACCAGTTAACCAGCGACACCGCCGACGAGATGCTGGGCCTGGGGCCGATCGAGCCACTGCTCAAGGATGATTCTATCGCGGATATCCTGATCAACACCCACAAACGCGTCTTCATCGAGCGGCGCGGCGTCATCGAGGAAACGTCGATCCGTTTTCGCGACGAGGCCCATCTGATGCGCATCATCAACAAGATCGTCTCGGCGATCGGCAGGCGCGTCGACGAATCGGCGCCGATGGTCGATGCGCGGCTGGAGGACGGCTCGCGCGTCAACATCGCGGTACGGCCGATCTCCGTGGATGGGCCCCTGGTGTCGATCCGCAAATTCTCGAAGAATCCCTATTCGCTCGAGCGCCTGATGGCGTTCAATTCCATCCGCCCGCAGATGGTAGATCTCCTGCGCATCGCCGTGCAGTCACGCAAGTCGATCCTGGTTTCGGGCGGCACCGGCAGCGGCAAGACGACCTTGCTCAACGCGCTGTCGAGTTACATCCCTTCGAAAGAGCGACTGATCACCATTGAGGATGCGGCCGAACTGCAGCTGCAGCAGCCGCATGTCGGCCGACTGGAGACGCGGCCACCCAATGTCGAGGGCAAGGGCGAGGTTCGCCAGCGCGAGCTGCTGAAGAACGCGCTGCGCATGCGGCCCGATCGCATCATCGTCGGCGAGGTGCGCGGCGAGGAAGCCTTCGACATGTTGCAAGCGATGAACACCGGCCATGAGGGGTCGATGACCACCATCCACGCCAACACGCCACGCGACGCGATCTCGCGGCTGGAGCAGATGGTCGGCATGGCCGGCATGCCGATGAGCAACGATTCCATCCGCGCGCAGATTGCGTCGGCCATCGATATTGTCGTGCAGACGCAGCGTCTTTCGGATGGAGGTAGGCGCGTAACATCCATATCGGAGCTGACCGGCATGGAAGGCAATGTTATCCAGCTTCAAGAAATCTACCATTTCGTGCGCCGCGATGTCGGCGCAGACGGCTCCATTGTCGGTGACTTTCGCGCCACGGGTGTTCGACCGCGCTTTGCCCAGGAGGCGGCAACGCTTGGCCATCAGTTCGCCAAGGACGCCTTCAATCCTCAGGTTCCACTCTGATGCCGACCGGACAGACCTTACTCTACTTCATCTATGTTCTGGCAGCGGCCTCGGTCATTCTCGCCGCGGAATCGCTCTACGTGTCATTTTCAGGGCGGCGTGCGCGCATCACCACCGTCAACCGGCGCATCAAGCGGTTGAGAGAGGACGCCCCGGCCGAACAGACGTTGCAGGGGCTGTTACAGGAACGTGGCCTGACGGCGAGTGGCGACTTCATCTTCGGCGCAGTCGCGCTCAACCGACTTTATACGCAATCGGGCATAACCGGTAATCCGTTGGCATTCGCCGTGGTATTCCTGTTGGCCGGTCTGGTGGTGGCTCTGATGCTGCCATTGCTTCTGGGTTATTCGGTCCCGGTTGCGATAATTGCCTTTCTGCTGGTTGGCTTTGCCTTGCCACTTCTCGTCTTGCGCCGTGCACGAAACAAGCGAATCCAGAAATTTGCTGCCCAACTTCCCAACGCACTCGACATGATCGTGCGTTCGTTGCGTGCTGGTCATCCGACATCGGTGGCAATTGGGCTTGTGGCGCGTGAGATGCCCGACCCGCTCGGCACCGAATTCGGCATCGTCTCCGACGAAATCACCTTTGGCCTCAGCCTTGAACAGGCCGTGCGCAAACTCTCGCAACGCGTCGGCTTCGACGGTCTCCATCTCCTTACCATATCACTCTCCATTCAGGCCAAGACCGGCGGCAACCTGACCGAGATGTTATCGAATCTTTCATCTTCGCTCCGCGAGCGGCAGAAATTGAGGCTGAAGATCAAGGCGCTTTCCGCCGAGGGCCGAGCATCGGCGTGGATAATCTCTCTATTTCCCTTGGTCATGTTTGGAATACTTTTTCTAGTTGCCCCTAGCTATTATGGAGATGTTTGGGGTAGCCCGCTGATAACGCCGGTATTCCTGATATTTGGAATATTGGCGATTTTTGGCGATTTCATCATGTTTCGAATGGTCAATTTCGATTTCTGAGGAGGGCGCGCCATGACCGTTTTTGCAAGCCTTCAGAATTCGGGGCTGCTCATCTCGCTCGCCGTTTTCATGGCGGCGATGGCGCTTTTCCTGTTCGGCGCATTCATAATCTTGCCGGCGATGCAGACACGGAAGCTGGTCGCGCAAAGCCTGTTGGCCGAGGGAATTGCCAGCCGTCGCTCGCTGATGGGTCAGGATCACCTGGCCAAGATTTCGGCGCAGCGTCCAGTCGAGGCGTATTTTCGGTCGATAGAAAAGGAGCGGGACGAACCCAGCGCCCTGGACGCGAAGCTTTTCCGCGCCGGCTTCTATCAACCAACCGCGCCGGCGGTTTACACCTTGTCGCGTCTGGCCGCGGTCTGCATAGGCTTCGCGGTGACGTACGCGATCCTGTCGCATATATTGCCGTCTCAAGTGCCAGGGGTCATAGCCTTTGCCATCGCTGCCGTGTTCGGGTTGGCCTGCATAGTGATCCCAAGTATCGCTCTCGATCGGTTCGAGAATGCACAAAAGCAGGTCTATCGCCGTGGCTTTCCCGATTTCATGGACATGATGATCACCTGCGCCGACGCCGGCATGAGCCTCGAGGCGGCAGTGGAGCGCGTCGGAACAGAACTTGCCGCCACCCACAAATGGCTCGGTATTCAGCTGTCGATCATGAATTTGCAGCTACGCGCCGGCAAGCCGTTGCGGGATGCACTGCGCGAACTGGCGGACCGAATCGGCCTCGAAGAGGCGAGATCGCTGGCGGTGCTGTTCCGGCAATCGGAAGAGCTCGGCACCAGCCTGACAGACGCTTTGCGGGTCTACAGCGACGAAATGCGCAGTCAGAGAATCCTGCGTGCGGAGGAAATCGCCAACGCTCTTCCGGTCAAGATGATGATTCCGTTAGGCCTTTGCATCTTTCCGGTGGTTATGATGATTGTCATGCTGCCGGTTGTTATCCGAATGAAAGGCGTTTTCTTCTAGTTTCATATATGCTTTGATTCTAAGAATGGAGTCGGGGGCTGTTGGGGATAAGGGGATAAAATGACAGGGCCAATGCGCCTCGCAGCCGTAGCCAGTCTGTTGATGGTGCTTGGCGGCTGTCAAACGAACGACACCCTCGATGGTGTCGTTCGCACCAATGAGCCGTCGAAAGGCGACGTAACGTCCTTTGGCGATGCCTTCGACGGGTTGAAGACGGTCGGCGATGTCGAATATTACGCCTCGGACCAGGCCGTGGCCGAAGCCAAGAACCAATTCCGCGCGGAAAATTACGGCAATGCCGGCGCCTTGTTCTTCAAGGCGACGCAACTGGCCCCCAACGATGGTAACGCCTGGATGGGGCTGGCTGCCTGCAGCGACCGGATTCACCGCTTCGACCTCGCCGATCGGGCCTATGCCCGAGCCTACAAACTGGTCGGCGCGACGCCCGAATATTACAACAATGTCGGTTATTCCTACCTGCTGCGCGGCAAGCTGCAGGACGCGCGCAGGAATTTCCTCAAGGCCTATGAACTGGCGCCCAAAGATCCGACCGTCGCCAACAATCTGAAGCTGCTATCGTCGAGCGTGCAGAATATCGAGCGCTAGCATGTTGCTTGTCGAGTCGCTGCTGCTAATGGCGCTTGCCGTCCCCCTGCTGGCAAGGATTGCGTGGCTCGACTTCACCACCCAGGAGATAGCCAATCGCGACGTGCTGCTGCTGCTCTGCCTGGGGGCGGGGTCGCAGTTGCTGCTGTCGCTGCAGTCCGGATCTTGGTGGGACATGGGGTTGAGTGCCACTGCCGGGCTTCTGTTGTTTGTCGCGCTCTTCCCTTTCTGGGCGCTGCGCAAGGTTGGCGCCGGCGATATCAAGCTGATGGCGACCGTGCCTTTTCTGATCGGTGGCAGCGCGCTCGTCATCTTTTCCTTTCTGATGCTGCTTTTTGCTCTCGTCACGGCGCTGGTTGTGAAAAACCCAACGCTGCTGCCGGAAGGCGCATTCCGCGTATACATTCAGCATTTGGATCGCAAAGGTGTGGTGCCGTTTGGAGTACCGATTTCCTTGGCGTCGATATGCACGATCGCATTCCAGATCGTAAGCAGCTTTATCGCCCCTGGTAGTCTATTCGCCTAACGGGTGTAATTCACTAAATCATTCGGCGGATTTCGAGGAAGCTTCGATAGCCAGATTAACCTTCTGGAAACCAATAACTTGCCCCAGAGCTGGCAAAATGCTTGAATTGCATCTTGTCGGTGGGGCGCCAAATGAACATTTCCGATCGCATATCCGTTCGTTCTAAGACGCAGCCGGAAAGTGTTCGGGAAGGCGTTCTTGGATCCATGCGCTTGCTCCCGCCACCAACTGTGCGTGATTTTGTCGGCCGCGCAACGCTGACATTTTACTTCGCGTTCGGCGCGGCCATCAAGGTGGGAGCTCTGATGTTGGCTCTGCCCCATATTGCGTGGACGCCAGCATCCAGCGTCGACTTTGCGGCGGACGTTGCCTCTCTCGGCTTCCTGGTGCTCATGGTTGTGTCAACCGTGACCCGTCTTCCACCGGTAAAGACAGCTCAGGGAATTGAGCCCCGGATCGCGGCGCTGCTCGGATGCTTTGCCACGGTGACTTTGATAGTTGTTCCTCGTGTCCAGATCCTTCCGCAGCTTGAACTTTTTGCGGACCTCATCATCCTCTGCGGTTTCACGCTTTGCATTTTGTGCCTGTGGTGGCTCGGCAGATCTTTCAGCATCACCGCCCAGGCCAGGCGACTTGTCACAGCAGGGCCATATCGGATTGTGCGGCATCCTCTCTATGTCTGCGAAGCGATCGTCCTGGTCGGCATCGTCTTGCGCAATCCGACATGGGCAACAGTTGCAATTTGCGCGGTTGCTCTCACCTTCCAATACCGGCGGCTGGTCAATGAGGAGAAGGTCCTACAAGCGGCTTTCCCCGAATACGAGTCCTATAAGCGTACGACCCCGATGCTGTTTCCTTCCTTTTCTTCATTTTGGTGATCGACGCCGCCGCGCCATGTGAATACCTGGCCCTGCGATCTGAAGCGCAGAAAAGCGCGCCTTCATCAGGTCGGCGATGCTGGGGATAACCAGCAAAGTGGCCGTGTATATCTGTATTAGTTTGTGCTAATATACAGTGATCGCAGCCCCCAAAGACCCAACAACCCCCGGTGCTGCGATCACCGAGCGTCGGCAAACTTGCGCTCACCAGACTCTCCGGTTTGCCGGCGCTCGGTCTCTGGTCCCTCGATCCGCTTTGCGATCTCTTCGCCGTCAAGCTGTATGGCGTTTCCTTTCATGACCGATCACGCCACTTGCCGGAGGTTTCGGCGGCGCAGACGCTCATGGCCTCGACCGGCCCGGCCTGGTGGCGTCGAATATAGGTTCCTTCCCGCGGCTTCCGGCTCTTGTCGAAGCATCACCGCGCGATAATTCCCTTGAAGGGGTGGGCGTCCCCCCTGTCAACAGGAGCCGGCCATGAAACACCAGACACTTGATGAACTGCATGCGGTCGCCAAGATTGAATCTTCGGCCGCATATTCGGCAATGACACGGAACCAGCGTATCGAGCGCTGGGCTGAACTTCTGGAGCAACATCCCGAGCGATGCCTTGCCGCGTTTACAGGCACCGAATATTTGCAAATGGAGGAACGTGCCAGCGTGCGCGGGGACGGATCGGCAATCGCCGTTGCCTTCGACGATCCGGTATTGCGCGCATCGGGCCTGAAAGATGACACGTATGGCGAGGCCAGGCGTTTCTTCAAACTGAGCGACTGGCAACTGCACGAGATCGTTTGCGATTGTCACGTTGGCGCTACCATGAGAGCGCACTGGGCTGCCGCGCGCGTTCGCGCGACACTTGACGGAAAAGGATTCTTTGCCTGGTTGAGGCAAAGGATCATGTACTGAGTTGGTTGAGGTGAGGATCGTCACCTGTCCTCACCCGACCTCGGCTTGGAAGCTGTCGGGACAGTAGCCTGAAGCGCTCTATCCCCCGGCTTCCTGTTTTTCCCGCAAACGACGATATCTGTGGCGATCCCAGATGAATTCACCGAAGAAACGGCCCTTTGAGGAGGCTCTTCGGAAAGCGGCATAGGTTGCCAGGGCAACATCCTCATAGTCATGGCGATTGCCGCTCGGCACAAACCAGACGCAGAGCGTTCCGGTTGCCCGGCACGCCCTCCGCCACCAACCCTGTGGATAGACCCCCCAATACCAGCATCATTCCCGACATCCGCTTGCAAGAAGCCCTAGATTGGGACCCTAGGGGAATCGGGTGGATGTGGATCAAGCCGAGTCATCGCTTCGTGTTGTGCACGCTGCTGGCGATTGCCGGCTGCACGTCCGCGCCCGGCAAGGACTTCTTCACCGAAACCATCGACAGCCTGCATGCCAAGAACTCGCCGTTGCGGGCGGGATACACCGGACCCGGCGCCGTCACGTCGGCCGCCGGCCAGGCGCAGCGCTTCAACGGCGCGCAATATCAGGGCTCGGGTCAGTTCGTCTCCTCCGGCGCGCCCGTCACCAAGGTGACGACCGATGGCTCGGGCCAGTTCGAGCTCAATCTGGTCAATGCGCCGATCACCGAGGCGGCCAAGGCGGTGCTTGGCGATGCCCTGCACCTCAACTACATCGTCGACCCGCGCGTGCAAGGCACGGTGACGCTGCAGACATCGCAGCCGGTGTCGAAGGATGCGCTGGTCGACATCCTGCAATCGGCGCTTGCGGTGAACGGCGCCGGCATCACCAACCGCGCCGGCACCTACCAGGTCGTGCCGCTTTCCGAAATCATGTCCAGCACACCGCCGGTCAGCGTGCCCTCGACTTCACCGTCCGGCCCCGGCGTCAAGGTGCAGGTGCTGCAGCTGCAATTCATCGCCGCCGACGAGATGAAGACCATTCTCGAACCGATCACCCGCCAGGGCTCGGTGCTGCGGGTCGATTCCACCCGCAACCTGATCACCGTCGCCGGCAACGACAGCGACCTCAATGCTATCAGAGAAGCGGTTTCGGTGTTCGACGTCGACTGGATGCGCGGCATGTCGGTGGCGCTGCATCCGCTGAAAACCTCCAAACCGGAAGCGGTTGCCGCCGAACTCGATTCGATCTTCGGCACCAAGGATGGACCGGGCGCCAAGCTCATCCAGTTCATCCCCAACGACAGGCTGAATTCGGTGCTGGTGATCACCTCGCGCCCGGCCTATCTCGCCCGTGCGGCGAGTTGGATCAACAAGCTCGACAGGCTGGCCGAGACCAATGAAAGCCAGCTTTTCGTCTACCAGATCCAGAACCGCCCGGCCAAGGAACTGGCCGGGGTGCTGAGTTCCGTTCTCGGTACCACGGTCAAGACCGAAGGAGACTCTGGCGGCTCGAACGTGTCGCCCGACCAGACGCCGATCGCCATGCAGTCGGATGGCGTCACGCCGGTGCCATTGACCGGGCCGTCGCCTTCGCTGCCGCCGCAGGACGGACAGCCGCCCGCCCACGCCACGGTCGTCGCCGATGTCGAAAACAATGCGCTGCTGATCCAGACCACGGCGCGCGACTACGAACGCATCGAGCAGATTCTGGCGAAGGTCGACGTTCTGCCGACGCAAGTCATGCTGGAAGCCGTCATCGCCGAAGTCACGCTCAACGACGACCTGAAATACGGCCTGCGCTGGTTCTTCGAGAATGGCGGCACGAAGATCTCGGTGTCCGACGTGGCAAAGGGCGTTGCCGCGGCAGCACTCCCCGGCTTCAGCTGGAGCTACGCAACCGATAACATCCAGGTGACGCTGAACGCCTTGTCCAGCATCACCGACGTCAACGTTATCTCGGCGCCAACCATCATGGCCCTGAACAACCAGAAAGCGATCTTGCAGGTCGGCGACCAGGTGCCGATCGCCACAAGACAGGTGGTGGACCAGACGTTCGGCAGCTCGCCGGTCGTCTCGGTCGAGATGAAGGACACCGGCGTCATCCTTACGGTGACGCCACGCATCAACAATGCCGGCAGGGTCATGCTCGACATCGAGCAGGAGGTCAGCAATGTGACCAAGACGACCAGCTCCGGCATCGATTCGCCGACCATCCAGCAGCGCAAGATCCAGACCCGCGTTCTGGTCAACGATGGCGAAAGCCTGGCGCTGGGCGGCCTCATCCAGTCGCGCAACAATGTCGACCGCACGCAAGTGCCTATCCTCGGCGATATTCCGATTATCGGCAACGCGTTCAAGCAAAAGACGGACAGTATCGGACGCACCGAACTGATCATCTTCATCCGGCCGCATGTCGTGCGTGACATCAACGAAGCCCGCGAAGTGACCGACGAATTCCGCGGCAAGATCAGCCTGCAGACGCCGATCCAGAAGCGGCGCGGCGGCACCAAGCTGCAACAGGATCTGAAGAGGCTGGCGTATTGACGATGGCTGCGCACCCCTCTCTCGTGCTGGCCGCCACAATCGCCATGGCGGCTGTTCTCGTCGCCATTTCGATCGCCGATTTCCGCAGGCAGATCATCCCCGACGGGCTCAACCTGGCTCTGGCCGCCATCGGGCTTTTCTATCAGATGGCGACGGATGCAGATGGCGTGCCGGTGCGCCTCCTGTTCGCCGGCGCTACCTTTGCCGCCGCCTGGCTGATCCGGCGCGGGCATTTCCTCATGACCGGCCGGATCGGTCTCGGCCTCGGCGACGTCAAGATGCTGACTGCTGCCGCATGCTGGATCAGCCCGCTGCTTTTGCCGGTGCTCCTGTTCATCGCCAGTGCCAGCGCACTGCTGTTCGTCGGCGGGCAGGTGCTGGCGACAGGGCCGGCAGCGGTGCGGGCGCGTGTTGCCTTCGGTCCGTTTATCGCCATCGGCCTCGGCTGCAGCTGGGCGCTGGAGCAATTTGCAGGTTTGAACATGGGACTGCTCTGATGATCACTCCGCACTTCACTCGACTTTCCGAAAGACCCGGCCGCGCCAGAAAATCCGTTGGCGCCAGAAAATCTGTCGGCGCCAGAAAATCTGTCGGTGAAAGCGACGATCGCGAAGGCGGCTTCACGCTGGTCGAGCTTCTGGTCGTGCTCGCCATCATCGCGCTGATCGCGACGCTGGCAGCGCCGCAGGTCCTGCGCTATCTCGGCTCGGCCAGGACCAACGCCGCCAAGGCGCAAATCCGCAACATCGAAAGCGCGCTCGAACTCTACTATGTCGACAATGCGAAATACCCGACCGCGGAAG
Source organism: Mesorhizobium calcicola (assembly GCF_042682105.1). NCBI lineage: Bacteria > Pseudomonadati > Pseudomonadota > Alphaproteobacteria > Hyphomicrobiales > Phyllobacteriaceae > Mesorhizobium > Mesorhizobium calcicola. The sequence continues at coordinate 20,808 of NZ_JBHUGY010000035.1, read as the reverse complement.
AGGGGCTCTCGGCCCTGGTCACGGCACCCACCGGCGAAGCGCGCTGGAACGGGCCCTATCTCAAGGGAACAACCGGCCTGAAGGATCCGTGGGGGAGGCCCTATTCCTACGAGGTGAAGGCCGATGCGAGCGGCGTGGTCATCCGCAGCCTCGGAAAAGACGGCAAGCCCGACGGAACGGGCGAAGACCAAGACGTCTCCAACTGACCCATTCCGACAGGCGCGAGGCGTTCAGTTCGCGCGTGGCAGCTGGGGATTTGCCAGATCGAGGCGTGCAAAACCTCTTGACGAATAGGCGGCACCATCGCGCAGCACCGAGATGGTGAACCGCACGGCGGCGGGCAGGCGTCGCGCTGCGGTCCAGCTTGGCGACCACAGTGAGGCGGCCGCCGCATTGTCGAGATATTCGAATCTCACTGCGCTCACACCGCTGATCAGCCGCACCGGTTCGCTCTGCGTCGACACGCCGGGTTCGCTGCCGCGGCGCGTTCTCTGGACAATGCCGAGCGCACCTCCGGCCTGGCCACCATCGCCAAGCGAAACAGCAATTTCGCGCAGCGCCGAGGATTTGAAACCGATCGCCTGGACGGCGTTGAACTCAATCTGGGCGCTGTCGCCGTTGAGATAAAGCACCTGGTCCGGCGACGATTTGGACAATGGCAACGGCTCGGCGTGGCTGATCGCCGTTTCGAGGAACCGCGATGCGGCATCGACCTCCATCTGGAACTCGGTTGCCTTTTCGATGCGCACCATCGTTCGGGCCTGGCCGAGGAAGACCATCATCAGCGATGTGATCACGCCGATCAGCGCCAGCCCGACCAGGACGTCGATGAGCGCAAATCCCTCAACCGACGCCGATGGTCCCGGCGACGATTTGCGGCCTGGCGGACGGGCGCCTGAAAGACATTCCTGCGGCCTGCCGGCGCGGACCTTGCAATGAGTGCGGAAGGACAGGCCGCTCATGGAACGGCCGGGTCCCGTACGGGCACGAAGGTCAGAAACGGTCCGCCAGGAAACGCTCCCCCCGTCTTCTCGATGACAACAGCGGTGACCTTCGCCTTTGCCACGTCTATCGTGCGGGTCTTTAGGGTCCAGCCGGGTTGCGTCGCGGTTTGCGCCATGGGTTGGACTTGGGCTTCGTAGTCGGCCAGCATCACACGCACGGTCCGGGCGGCTTCGGCCTGGCGCTTGGCCGCGGCGATGCTGCGGCTCGCCAGCACGATCGACTGGCTGGCGATGCCCAGCACAAGCGCCAGGATGGTCATGGCGACGATCATCTCCAGGATCGAAAATCCGTCTTCGGGGGAGGGCTGCGACGATGCCCCCGTCATGGCAGCGCGCGCCAGGTTGGAAGCCCGGTCAGCCAGTTGACCGCGATGCGCGTGGCCCGACCGTTTCGTTGCAGGGAGATGTCCATGCCTGAAGCGCTGCCATCGGGAAGGAAGGTCAGGACCGTCTGCCGGCCGGCGACCACGGTCTCCTGGCCGGTGACCACGGTCATTTTGACATCGTCCGGCAGGGCGACGATGTCCCGCTCGCCAAAGCGGATGGTGCGGGTGCCGAGATCGACAACGACCTGCTTCGGCCTGGCGGTGGCGATTGCCGATGTGCGCGACAGGCGCAGGCGCATGGTGATCTCGCCGGCCAGCGTCTCCAGGTTCTTGGTGCGATAGTTGCTGACGAGCCCCGGCGCGGCGATCGCCGCGACGAGGGCCATGATCGCCAGCACGACCAGCATTTCGACCAGTGTAAATCCGGCCGCAGCATTCGCCGGCGCGCTGGTTCCCGGCGCTGCGGTCATTGCAGCGCCAGATCGTTGATGCTGAGGATCGTGGTCATCACCGAAATGACCAGGCTGCCGACGAGAAAACCGAGCGAAATCGTCAGCGCCGGCGTCAGCAGCTTCAGCACCGTGTCGATCCGCCGCGTCAGCGTCAGCTGAAGCATCTTCGCGGCGCGATCCAGCACCACCGGAAGTGCATTCGCCTCTTCGCCGAGCGAGACCAGCGACATCGTCGCGTGGTCGAAAATCCCAGCCTTGACGATCGCGCCATGCAGCCGGGCGCCGTTGGCGACGGTTTCTTCGATCGTGGCAAAGCTTGCCGCCAGTGAACTCTGCCTCGAAACGTTGGCGGCCAGGCCAAGCGCTTCGGTCATCGCCACGCCATTGCCGAGCAGCAGCGCAAGCGTCTCCAGGTAGCGCGCGACCACGGCGTCCCTGACCAGCGCGCCGATCAGCGGGATCTTCAACAGCCAATGCGAAAACTGTTTTCTGGCGCCGGTGGACCGCGACAGCAAAAGATAGCAAAGCAGGCCGATCACCGCCGCCAGCGGGAAAACGAACGGGTAGTCCCTGAACACCGTGCCGAACGCCGAAAGCATCGTTATGGTGAACGGCTTGGGGGCGGATGAGCCTTCGAAGATCGGTTCCAGTGCCGGCACCAGAACCGTCGCCAGGATGACCAGCGCGCCGCTCATGACCAGCAGCAGGAAAGCCGGATAGGCCAGGGCCTCGACGATTGCCGCACGGCGCTTGGCCGTTGCCTCGAACGTATCCGCCAGCCGCTGGCATATATAGGCCATCTTGCCGCTGCGCTCGCCGCTGGCGAGCAAGGCGGCAACGTCGGAGGTGATGCCCGGCAGGCCGGCAAAGGCTTCGGCGATCGGCCGGCCGCCTGTCGTGAGATCGAGCACCGACTGCAGCTGTTGGCGCCGCTGACGGTTGGCTTCGCCCGAGATAACCGCGTTCAAGGCACGGTCGACGGTGAAACCGGCGTTCAGAAGCACCGAAAGCTCGGAAAACAGGCGGCTGAGATCGACCTTTCGGGTAAATGTCAGCGCGCTGCGCCCCGGCAGGCGAAGCGTCTGCCTTTCGCCGTTCACAAGGGCAAGATGATAGGAACGGCGGCCCTGCTGCGCCAGTTTGCGGGCGGCGTCCTGCTTGGTCGACGCATCGAGAACGCCGGTTTCCGTGCTGCCGTCGACGAGGTAGGCGCGATAGGCGAAGGCCGGCATCAGCCATCTCCTGCGAGATCGATGACACGCCGGACTTCGTCCATCGTGGTGACCTGCGACCGGGCAAGCGCGGTTGCGTGGACCGACATCGGCACGAGGTCGTCCTCGGCCGCAATTTTCCCGATCTCCATTTCACCGGCACCCTGGTCGATCAACTCGGCGATGCGCGGTGACACCTGCAGCATTTCGTAGGTCACCGTGCGCCCGCTGTAGCCCGAGCCATTGCAGGTGCGGCAGGCCGGAACGGTTTGGTCCGCACCGCCGCAGGTCGGGCAGACACGGCGCAACAGCCTCTGTGCGATGACCCCTCTGATCGTTGCGCCGAGCAGATAGCCGTCGATGCCCATATCGCGAAGGCGGGTCAGGGCGCCGGCGGCACTGTTGGTGTGGAGTGTCGAAAACACCAGATGGCCGGTCAGGGCCGCCTGGACGGCGACCTGCGCCGTCTCACGATCGCGAATTTCACCGAGCAGGATGATGTCGGGATCCTGCCGCAGGATCGAACGCAGGGCGGCGGCAAAGTCGAGGTCGATCGCTGGATTGACCTGCAGCTGGGTGATGCCGGCCATGCGGTATTCGACCGGGTCCTCGACGGTGAAAATCTTGACATCCGGGCGCGAACGCTCGGCGAGGATCGAATAGAGCGTCGTCGTCTTGCCGCTTCCGGTCGGCCCGGTGATCAGCACGATGCCATTGGCGGACTGCGACATGTTGCGGATCTTCGCTTGCGCGGCACCATCGAAACCCAGTTTCTCCAACTTCAATTCGACGCCGACGCGGTCGAGAATGCGAAGCACGATGGCTTCGCCGTGAATGGACGGAATGACCGAGACGCGCAGGTCGACGTCACGGCCGCGCACGGCAATGCGCATGCGGCCGTCCTGCGGCAGGCGCCGTTCGGCAATGTTGAGCCGCGACAGGATCTTGATGCGGGTGGAGATGCCGGACAGCATCGCAATCGATGCGGTGTCGACGGTGGACAGCATGCCGTCATGCCTGAAGCGGATGCGGACGTGATCCTCGAGCGGCTCGATGTGAATGTCGGTGGCTCTCGCATCGACCGCCTTGTGGATGGTCTCGGCGACGAAACGAACGATCGGCGCCTCACGGGCGAAATCCTTCAGCCGCTCGAGGTCGTCGGGGCCGAAATCGACGGTCTCGCCGCCGTTGCCGCCGTTTGAGACGGCCGCCATAGCCGATTGCTCGATGCGGTCGATGCATTCGCCAATCATGCGCCTGGGCAATATGCGCAGCGCCAGTGTCCGCTCATAGTGAAAGGCGAGCGCGTCGATGGTTGCCGACGAGAAGGGATCGGCCACGGCGACCACCAGCCGCTCGGCATCCATCTGCAGCGGCAGGATCGCGTTTTCACGCAGATAGGCCAGCGGCACGCCTGCCAGCATTTCGGGGCTGACCTGTTCGGGAATCTCGACCGGCATCGGCGCGTCCAGGTAGCGGCTGAGGCTGTTGGCAAGCTCCTGCTCGCCGATCAGCCCGAGTTCGGTCATCACCGTATCGAACGGATGTCCCGATGTTCGCGACGCCCCCAGAGCGCGCTGGGCCGCATGTGCGGTCAACACCTTCTCGCCCTCGAGAAAGGCAAGAAACGCTTCGATCCCCTGGGTCTGGCCCCGGTTCTGGCCAAGGGTCTGCGAAGAAGCGTTCATGAGCTCCACCCGCGCAGGATCTGCGCCGCTTCGGCGCCGAAAAGCACCTCGCAGCCGGTGGTGGCTGCGGCTCGCGGCAATGCGGTGGCCGCGGTGACCGGGCTTCGGGAGAGGCGCTGGAATGTAGTGGGACTGACCGGAGACCTCTCGATGATGAACCCGGCTTCGCCTGCGATCCCGGATTCGTCCCGTCTCACCACCACGTCGACCGTGTAGGCCGACGCATCGGCCGCCGCTTCAGTGACCGACGCGCTGCTGCCGCCGGCAAGGGCTGCGCGAAGACGGTTCGGCGCACGATCGGCACTGATCGTGCCGCGTTTCGAGTTGACCGTGAAAACGGCATGGAGGGCCTGCAGGGGCGTCGACGCCAGTGCCGAAAACTCCTGCAGTTCGGACACCGATTCGAACGGCGCCTGCTTGTCTTCGGGCGGCCCGACAGGGCTTCTGGACTGTGGCTGGCCAGCGAACAGCTTGTCACTGTCACGAAACCGGATCGCGGCCTTGGCCAGAGCTTGCGCCGTCGGCCGCTCGAAGCCTAGCGATGCGAAACCAAGCGCCAGCAATTGGTCGTCCGCGGCATTGAGATCGATCAGCCCGTCATGATCCTGGACGCGTATGTCGAAGCTGAGATTTCCCGCCCGGCACGCTGCCGGCGTGGAATCCAGCGGTATTTTTTTCGTCCCCGAGCCACCGGTCAATTCGCTCGCAACCACATTGCCCAGGCCTTCGGCAAGCAGCGACAGGCGTTCCTGTTCGACCTCGTTGTTGGCGATCATCAGCCGCGTTTTTGCCGTCACGGCGAAGGGAACGACGATCGCGGAGACAATCAGTATGAACACCAGCACGGCGACCAGCGAAAAGCCGCTGCCCGCGCTTTCGTCCCCTGCGCTTGTGCCTTCATGAGATGTGCGGTCGCTCATAATTGCGGTTCGTTCGGGGGTGGTGGGGCATTTGCGGGTGAGGGGGTATTTGCGGGTGGCGGGGCATTCTTCCACGGCGGATAGAGCGGGATGCGCGCCACCTTGCCATCCCGCTCCAGCACGGCCTGATCCTTGTCGATCGAAGAAACTGTCCAGCCGTCGATCGTCTCGCCGCTGCCATACCAGATCGCGGCATCCTTGCCGGCGACGCGTAGCAGCGCCTTCGCCTCTCCGCCGTGAATGCTGATGCCCAGAAGCGATGGGGCGGCGGCGGGTGCAGCCTCGGGCGGTGCCGGCGCCGGCGGTTGTTCGACTGCGGCCGCGACGACCTGAACCGGCGGTGGCCCGGCCGGCGGGGCCACGAATTTCCGGCGCGTCGGCGTGAACAGCGGACGCTCGAACGTCTCGCTGAAATTGCCGGCCTCGGGAAACTGCAGCGATCCCGCCGCCGAGGCCAGGCTGCCGTCGTGCCCCTTGCCGGAGGCGACCGGCGAGATGTCGACCGGCGTGTCGTAGAGCGCGACATTGACCAGGACGAGGCCCGCGATCAGACCCGCAACGGCCAGGCCGGCGAATTTCCGGGTCATGGCTTGACCCCACCTGGCGCCGGCGCCACCGGCGTCTGCATTGGGCCGTAAAACAGGATCTCGGCAAAGATCTCTGGGTCGCCGCTCCGCCCGGCGACCGGTCCGACATCGGTCGTGCGCAAGGTGGCCTCGCGAATGAACAACACCGGCAGCGACGTCTCGATGGCGAGAACGGCGTTGTGAATGCCCTCCAGCGGCCCTGAAAGATTGGCCCGCAGCCCGATGAAATCGACGCCCGCCTCGCTGAGCACCGGCGCATTGCCGGCCGACAGCACGTTGACCCCGTTGGCGGTGGCAATCGCGTTCAGGCGGGTCTGCAGCCCACCGCGAATGATCGCCTCGCTCTCGCCGGTGAGAAACTCGGGATTTGCCGCAGCCACCGGGCTGGTGGCGCTGTCGAGGCGCTTCGCCAGCGCCGCCACGCTCTGCAACTGGCCGAGAAGCTCGCGCTTTTCCTCGATCCCGGCTTGCGCCGAGGCGACGCTGTCGAGCGCCGCGAACACCCCCCATGCCAGGACACAGGCCGTCACCGCCGCCAGCGCGAGCGCGATCAGGCGGCGGACCAGCGGGCTGGTGTTAAGGATGGCGGAGAGCACGGTCAGAGCGCCCCGATCTTTGCCGAAATGGTGAAGTGTTCGCCGTCCTGGCCGGGAACCCTGACCACGGGCGAGGCGAATTCGGGTGCCGAAAACAGCGGCGAATCGTCGATCGGCTTGATCAGCTCCGCGGCGGAGGCGGAAAAGCCTGTGATGGTCAGGTCGTCGCCCTTGGCCGAAAGATCGGTCAGCCAGGCCGAGTCGGGAAGCAGGTGCGTCAGTTCGGCCCAGACGCGCACCAGCGACGCCGTCGTTTTCTTTTCCGTGCGGATCTTTTCGATTTGCTCGATGCCGGTCTGGCGCTTCTGCAGCGAGGTGCGTGCCGCCTTGGCCAGCACCTGTGCGTCGGCGATCTGCGCATCCAGTTCCGCGCCGGCCTGCCAGGTGCGCCAATGCGCATGAGCGAAGGTGACCAGCGCTGCCGCGGCGAGCACCGAACAGGCCGTCACCCAGACGGTTCTGGCGCGCCGGTCGCGCGCGGTCGGTGGCCAGATGGCGGCGAGGCTGAGCGGATCGGCCCGCAGGGTGCTGTCCGGTTGCGCAAGCGACAGGCACCGGACCGACCCGCCGGCCCGGCGGACCGTGTCAAGCACCGCGGCAAGCGTCTTCGCCTTGACGACATAGTAGAAGCAGTCCTGCCCGACCTGCCTGGCGAAGACGACATGCACCTGCGCCGGGTCGATCGGCGTCGAGGCCAGAAGGTCGAGCTCGGCCATGTCGCGCGCTTGCCGAAGCGGCAGCCGCCGCGCCGCCAGTTGCCGGGTCAGGAACAGGCCGGGCTGGATCACGATATCGAAGGTCGGCCGCTTGCGCCGAGACCCACCCTGGAGAAGTGCGAGAATTTCGTCCGAAGAGGCGGCGAGTGCCAACGGGATCGACTGGAATTCTGGCGCGTTGGCCTCGCGGGCGCGAATGCCGTCATCGGCCAAGCTGACGATCCAGTCGCCTGTGGAAGATCGCTTTTGTCTGGGCGCGACCCGCGACCAGACCCCTCGCAGCTCATCGAGCCACCAGTCGAAAAAATCCAGAACCTGCGCGTTGAGTGTCGCCACAGTCAGCCGCCCGCCACTCCCGCTGATTCTCAGCCGAGGTTTTCGGTGCGAGACTACTACAATTGCCGATGTGATGCGGATATTCGCGAAGGCGAGGGAGGGCGGTTAGCCACAGCTTTTGTTTTGGGGTGGGTGCCAGGGAAGGCGTGCCATGCAGTTAATCTACACGCTGTGACGGTCGGGCGAACGAGTAAAAAGTGCACTGTCACCGTAATTCCCGCGACCGGAAGGACACGGAAAAAAGTGCACTGTCACCGTAATACCCAGGTTTTCTGTAACCCTCTAATTCAATTGGCTCACAGATTAATGGTGAGAACTGGTATTGATTTATTTCTTATTTTCTGACCGAACTTTTAATCGTCTTATCCATTCGTTTGAATCTTCTTTGAGCGCTTCAAATATTGGCCAGGCTGCCGCCGGGCGAGCCAGTCTATCACAGCCAGCTTCCGAGCGTGCGGGCACAGGCCGCGAACTCCAAGGAATGAACGCTGGCGAGATAGTCGCCCGTCGCCATCGGATTGCAGAGATCAGCGAATGTCGGGATTGTCGGATCATACCGCATTGCACAATTGCTTCGCTTGGTGACAATGCAGGCATGGTCCGAACCGCACTCGCCGTCCTGGTGATCGATGAAAACCGCATCCGCGCCGCGATCATCGAGGCGGGGTTGCGCGAGGCCGGCCATGAGCGGGTCACCGTCATCCATGACGTGACCGGCATTGCGCGGCGCATCGCCGAGATCGAGCCCGACGTCATCGTCATCGATCTCGAAAATCCGAACCGCGACATGCTGGAAAACATGTTCCAGCTGTCGCGCGCGGTGAAGCGGCCGATCGCCATGTTCGTCGACCGTTCAGACCAGGCATCGATCGAGGCAGCGGTCGATGCCGGCGTTTCGGCCTATGTCGTCGACGGCCTGCGGCAGGAGCGCGTCAAGCCGATCCTCGACATGGCGGTCAGCCGCTTCAACGCATTTTCGCGCATGGCGCGCGAACTGGAAGAGGCCCGCAGCGAGCTCGAAAGCCGCAAGGTGATCGACCGCGCCAAGGGCATCCTGATGAAGTCGCGCGGCCTGAGCGAAGAGGCGGCCTACACGCTGCTGCGCAAGACGGCGATGAACCAGAACCGCAAGATCGGCGATATCGCCCAGAGCCTGGTGACCGCCGCCGGGCTGCTGGGACCGGCGGAGGACGAATGAAGATGGGCGCCGAGCACCAGATCACCGCCGGCTTCATGCCGCTGTTCGACAGCGCCGTGCTGGTCGCGGCCGGCGAGCTTGGCTTCGCCGCGCGCGAAGGCATCGACCTCACGCTGCACCGCGAGACGTCCTGGGCCAACATCCGCGACCGCATCGCCATCGGCCATTTCCATCTCGCGCATATGCTGGGACCGATGCCGCTCGCCTGCAATCTCGGACTGACGCCGCTTGCTTCAGAGACCATCGTGCCGTTCTCTCTCGGTCTCGGCGGCAATTGCGTCACCATTTCCAATGCCGTCTGGGCCGGGATAGTGGCGCATGGCGCAGAGCCCGATCTCGATCCGGCGCGCGCCGGTGCGGCCCTTGGCGCGCTCATCCGCGAGCGCGCCGCTGCCGGCCGCGACCCGCTGCGCTTCGCCGTGGTGCATCCGCATTCCGGGCACAATTACGAACTGCGCTACTGGCTTGCCGCCTGCGGCATCGATCCGACGCGCGAGATCGAGATCGTCATCGTGCCGCCGCCCTTCATGGCCGACGCGCTGGCCACTGGGCGGATCGACGGCTACTGCGTCGGCGAACCCTGGAACAGCGCCTCGGTCGCCGCCGGCACCGGCCATATCGTCACCGTCAAGGCGCTGTTGTGGCGCAACAGCCCGGAGAAGGTGATCGGCGTGCGCAAGGCCTGGGCCGAACAGTCCCCCGACGCGTTGGCGGCGCTGCTGCGCGCGCTGCATCACTCGGCGCGCTGGTGCCAGGATCCGGCCAACCATGGCGAATTGGCCGCAGTGATGGCGCAGCCCGGCTTCCTCGGCCTGCCGCCTGCGGTCCAGATGCCGATCCTGACCGGCCATCTCCAATTGGGCGGCGGGGCGGAGCTAGATATCGAGGACTTCTTCCTGCCCTTCGACAAGGCGGCGAACTTTCCCTGGAAGAGCCATGCGCTGTGGTTCTACACGCAGATGGTGCGCTGGGGACATGTCGAACACACGCCGGAAAATCTCACGATAGCCCGCGACTGCTACCGGCCCGACCTCTACCGTTCGGCGCTGAAGCCGCTTGGCGTCGCACTTCCCGGGGCCAATTCGAAGGTCGAGGGCGCGCTTCGTGTGGCCACCGCGGTCGGCGCGACCGGGGCCGGCCTGGTGCTTGGCCCCGATGGTTTCTTCGACGGCCAGATCTTCGATCCCGATGAGATCGACGCCTACATCGCCGGCCAGAAATCGGTCCGCGCGGAAGCCTGATCATTTCTGCGCCATTCTTGTGCATTGCACAAAAATTGTGCGCGCGATTGCACCAATGAACAATCTTTGGCCTGCCCGCTCTGTCTACCGGTGCGCCAGTGAACGGCCCTCACGACTGATTTCATTGATGTTTTTGCTTTCATTCCGAACTGGCACGGTTCCTGCTTTGAAACAGCCAGGCCCTTAGCGGGTCACGGAACAGGCGTCCAATGGCGGGCGCTACAGGCAAAGCTGCCGCTCAGGTCAAGACGTGATCCGGATTTTCGGACGCGAGGGCCTGGCCGGCGGCTTTTTTGTTTTGGCCCAACAATCGACGGCGCGGACCGCGTTCAACCGGAGACCACGATGAAGAAAACGATGAAGACATGGATCGGAACTGGAACATCGCCCAGGGATGTGACGCGCCGCGATTTTCTTGTCAGCAGTGCGATGACGGCGGGGCTGTTCATGGCGGCCCGCAAGCTCTTCCCCTCCGGCGCTTACGCGGCCACGACCGCACCGGAAGTCACCGGCGCCAAGCTCGGCTTCATCGCGCTGACCGATGCGGCGCCGCTGATGATCGCCAAGGAGAAGGGGCTGTTCGAGAAGTTCGGCATGCCCGATGTCGAGGTGCTCAAGCAGGCTTCCTGGGGCGCGACGCGCGACAATCTGATGCTCGGTGGTGCCGCCAACGGCATCGACGGCGCCCATATCCTGACGCCGCTGCCCTACCTGATGCACACCGGCAAGGTGACGCAGAACAACCAGCCGATGCCGATGGCGATCGTGGCGCGGCTCAACTACGACTGCCAGGGGATTTCGGTCGCCCAGGAATATGCCGGAACTGGTGTCGGCCTCGACGCCTCGAAGCTGAAGGATGCCTTCGCCGCCAAGAAGGCTGCCGGCAAGGAGGTCAAGGCCGCCATGACCTTCCCGGGCGGCACCCATGATTTGTGGCTGCGCTACTGGCTGGCCGCCGGCGGCATCGATCCCGACAAGGATGTCTCGACCATCGTCGTGCCGCCGCCGCAGATGGTTGCCAACATGAAGGTCGGCAACATGGACGTGTTCTGCGTCGGCGAGCCGTGGAACGAGCAACTCGTCCACCAGGGCGTCGGCTTCACCGCCGCCACCACCGGTGAATTGTGGAAGGGGCATCCGGAAAAGGCGCTCGGCTTGCGCGCCGAGTTCATCGACAAATACCCGAACGCCACCAAGGCGATCCTGATGGCCGTCATGGAAGCCCAGCAATGGTGCGAGGCCAAGGAGAACAAGGACGAGATGGCCGCCATCATCGGCAAGCGGCAATGGATGAACGTGCCCGTCGGCGACATCATCGGCCGCCTCAAGGGCGACATCAACTACGGCAACGGCCGCGTCGCCACCGGCACCGATCTCTACATGAGATTCTGGAACGGCGGTGTGTCCTATCCGTTCAAGAGCCATGACTCGTGGTTCCTCGCCGAGAACGTCCGTTGGGGCAAGTTCGCGCCGACCACCGACATCAAGGCGCTGGTCGATCAGGTCAACCGCGAGGATCTGTGGCGCGAGGCGGCCAAGGACCTCGGCGTCGCGGCAGCCGACATTCCGGCGTCCTCGTCGCGCGGCGTCGAGACCTTCTTTGACGGCAAGATCTTCGATCCGGCCAACCCGTCCGCCTATCTCGACAGCCTGAAGATCAAGGCATCGGCATAGCCGGCGCAAGCGGCGCATTGCGTCGTTTGTCGCCACCAGCGCAACGGCGCCCCTTGCGGCGTTGCCGCTCGAAGGACCTGCCCACAAGGAGTTTTTCCCAGACATGTCGATCCAGACAATCGAGGACACAACGGTGAAAGCGTTCCCCGCCAAGCCAGCGGAGGTCATCGCCTTCACCGCCAAGGCGCGGCGCCGCTTCGATGCGATGGCGATCGCCGGCAGGCTGGCCAGCGCGCTGGTGCCGCCGGCCATCGTCATCGCCCTCATGCTGGTCGTCTGGCAGATCGCCTGCTCGTCGCCGACCGCCAGCCTGCCGCCGCCGAGCCAGGTGTGGAACGAGGCCTACGACCTGATCGCGCACCCGTTCTTCAACAATGGCCCGCAGGATATCGGGCTCGCCTGGCGGGTGCTGATCTCGCTGCAGCGGGTCGCCATCGGCTTTGGCCTGGCGGCGATCGTCGGCGTGGCGCTCGGCGCGCTGGTCGGCCAGTCGATCTGGGCAATGCGCGGCCTCGACCCGGTGTTCCAGATTCTGCGCACCGTGCCGCCGCTGGCCTGGCTGCCGCTGTCGCTGGCGGCATTCCGCGATTCCAGCCCGTCGGCGCTGTTCGTCATCTTCATCACCTCGATCTGGCCGATCATCATCAACACCGCCGTCGGCGTGCGCAACATCCCCGAGGACTACCGAAACGTCGCCCGCATCCTGCGGCTCAACCAGTTCGAGTTCTTCGTCAAGATCATGGTGCCGGCCGCAGCACCCTACATCTTCACCGGCTTGAGGATCGGCATCGGCCTGTCCTGGCTCGCCATCGTCGCCGCCGAAATGCTGACCGGCGGCGTCGGTATCGGCTTCTTCATCTGGGACGCGTGGAATTCGTCGCGGCTGCCCGACATCATCGTCGCGCTCGCCTATATCGGGGTCACCGGCTTCTGCCTCGACCGCCTGGTCGCGGCGGTCGGCGCCTTCGTCACCCGCGGCACAACGGCAAAGTGAGGAGAGGGCGATGACGGCCTATCTGAAGCTCGACCATATCGACAAATCCTTTGCCCGTGGCAATCAGGTCAGCGACGTGCTGAAAGACATCCGGCTGACCATCGACAAGGGCGAATTCGTCTCCATCATCGGCCATTCCGGCTGCGGCAAGTCGACCTTGCTCAATTTGATCGCCGGCCTGACCAAGGTGTCCGCCGGCGCCGTGCTGCTCGAGGACAAGGAGGTCGACAGCCCTGGACCCGAACGCGCCGTGGTGTTCCAGAACCACAGCCTGCTGCCGTGGCTGACCGTCTACGAAAACATCAATCTGGCGGTGTCGAAAGTCTTTGGCCGCAGCAAAAGCAAGGCCGAGCGGCATGACTGGATCATGCGCAATCTCGACCTCGTGCAAATGGCGCATGCCAGGGACAAGCGCCCGGCGGAAATCTCGGGCGGCATGAAGCAGCGCGTCGGCATCGCCCGGGCGCTGGCTATGGAGCCGAAGATCCTGCTGCTCGACGAGCCGTTCGGCGCGCTCGACGCGCTGACGCGCGCCCATCTGCAGGATGCGGTGATGGACATCCATTCGCGGCTCGGCTCGACGACGATCATGATCACCCACGATGTCGACGAGGCGGTGCTGCTCTCCGACCGCATCGTCATGATGACCAACGGTCCGGCGGCGACCATCGGCGAGGTGCTTGCGGTGCCGCTGGCGCGCCCACGCCGGCGCGTCGAACTCTCGTCCGACCGCACCTTCCTGCGCTGCCGCGAGGCGGTGCTGAAGTTCCTCTACGAACGCCACCGCTTCGTCGAAGCCGCGGAGTAGCAACATGAGCGAAAAACTCGTCATCATCGGCAACGGCATGGCTCCCGGGCGGATGCTGGAGCACCTGCTGGAACAGGCGCCCGGCCGTTACACCGTCACCATCTTCAACGCCGAGCCGCGGGTCAATTACGACCGCATCATGCTGTCGCCGGTGCTGTCCGGCGAAAAGGCCTATGAGGAAATCATCATCCATGGCGACGGCTGGTACATCGCCAACAACATCACCCTCTACAAGGGCCACAAGATCATCGCCATCGACCGGGCGGCGAAGACCGTCACCTCCGACCATGGCGTCACCGAGCCCTACGACAAGCTTGTCATCGCCACCGGCTCGGTGCCGTTCATCATTCCGGTGCCCGGCCATGATCTGCCGGGCGTGCTGACCTATCGCGACCTCGACGATGTCCAGGCGATGATGCTCGCCGCCCAGTCGCGGGCCAAGGCCGTGGTCATCGGCGGCGGCCTGCTCGGGCTGGAGGCCGCCGCCGGCCTCAACGCGCAAGGCATGGATGTCACCGTGCTGCATGTCATGCCGACATTGATGGAGCGCCAGCTCGATCCGGCCGCCGGCTATCTCCTGCAGCGCGCCGTCGAGCAGCGCGGCATCAAGGTCATCACCAAGGCCAACACAAAGGCGATCACCGGCAACGGCAAGGTCGGTCAGGTGGAACTGGCCGACGGCACCGTCATTCCGGCGACGCTGGTGGTCATGGCGGTCGGCATCAGGCCGAATTCGGCGCTGGCGAAAGAGGCCGGCATTGCCGTCAATCGCGGCATCGTCGTCGACGCCGGCATGCGCAGCAACGATCCCGACATCTACGCGCTCGGCGAATGCGCCGAGGTCAACGGCCAGGTCTACGGGCTGGTCGCACCGCTCTACGAGATGGCGCGCGTTGCCGCCCACCAGCTGGCCGGCAACGAGAAGGCGGCGTTCGTGCACATGGACACGCCGACCAAGCTCAAGGTCACCGGCATCGACCTGTTCTCGCTCGGCGACTTCGCCGAAGGCGAAGACCGCCAGGAGATCGTGCTGCGCGATGCGGCGGCCGGCGTCTACAAGCGCCTGGTGCTGAAGGACGACCGCATTATCGGCACCGTGCTCTATGGCGAGACGGCGGACGGCGCCTGGTTCAACGACCTCAAGAAAAAGCAGACCGACATTTCCGAAATGCGCGACACGCTCATCTTCGGCCAGTCCTACCAGGGGGGTGCCCCGCTGGACCCTATGGCGGCCGTTGCAGCCTTGCCGGATGATGCGGAAATCTGCGGCTGCAACGGCGTTTGCAAGGGAAAGATCACGGGCGCGATCACGGCCAAGGGGCTGACCTCGCTCGACGACGTGCGCGCCCACACCAAGGCGTCGGCCTCCTGCGGCTCCTGCACCGGGCTAGTCGAGAAGCTGATGGTGCTGACCATCGGCGACAAATACAACCCGGCGGCGGTCCAGCCGATGTGCGGCTGCACCACGCTCGGCCATGACGAGGTGCGCCGGCTGATCATGGCCAAGCGCCTGAAGACCATTCCCGCCGTCATGCAGGAGCTGGAATGGACGACTTCCTGCGGCTGCGCCAAATGCCGGCCGGCGCTCAACTATTACCTCGTCTGCGACTGGCCGGACGACTATGCCGACGACTACCAGTCGCGCTTCATCAACGAGCGCGTCCACGCCAACATCCAGAAGGACGGCACCTATTCGGTGGTGCCGCGCATGTGGGGCGGCGTCACCAATGCCGCCGAACTACGCGCCATCGCCGACGTCGTCGACAAGTTCGAGATCCCGATGGTCAAGGTCACCGGCGGCCAGCGCATCGACATGCTCGGCATCCGCAAGGAGGACCTGCCGGCGGTGTGGGCCGATCTCGGCCAGGCCGGCTTCGTCTCCGGCCATGCCTATGCCAAGGGCCTGCGCACCGTGAAGACCTGCGTCGGTTCCGACTGGTGCCGCTTCGGCACGCAGGATTCGACGGGGCTGGGCATCCGCATCGAGAAATTCATGTGGGGCTCGTGGACCCCGGCCAAGGTCAAGATGGCGGTGTCGGGTTGCCCCAGGAACTGCGCCGAGGCGACCTGCAAGGATGTCGGCGTGATCTGTGTCGACAGTGGCTACGAGATCCATTTCGCCGGCGCCGCCGGCCTCGACATCAAGGGCACCGAAGTGCTCGGCCTGGTCAGGACCGAGGATGAGGCGCTCGAACACATCGTGGCGCTGACGCAGATGTATCGCGAACAGGGCCGCTATCTCGAGCGCATCTACAAATGGGCCAAGCGCATCGGGATCCCCGAGATCAAGCGCCAGATCATGGATGACGATGCCAAGCGCAAGGCCTATTTCGACCGCTTCGTCTTCAGCCAGAAATTCGCCCAGGTCGACCCGTGGTCGGAACGCGTTTCCGGCAAGGACAAGCACGAATTCCGGCCGATGGCTTCGGTGGGCTTTGCGCAGGCGGCAGAGTAGGGACTTACCTCCCCCATCATGGGGGAGGTCGCGGCGAAGCCGCGGGTGGGGGTGCTACGCCGCACCCCACCCGGACCTTCGGTCCGACCCTCCCCATCAAGGGGAGGTGGGTGCCAGGCCGGTGAACGCCTCGCAACGAAATATGTTGAGGACATAGATGATGAACTGGGTATCAATAGGCTCCCTCTCCGACATCCCGCGCCGTGGCGCGCGCTGCGTCGCTACGCCTGAGGGAAGAATCGCTGTTTTCCGCACTCAGGACGATCAGGTCTACGCCATCGACGACAATTGCCCGCACAGAGGCGGGCCGCTCAGCCAGGGCATCGTGCACGGCACCGCGGTGACCTGCCCCTTGCACAATTGGGTGATTTCGCTGGAGACGGGCAGGGCACTCGGCGCCGACGAGGGCGCGGTGCGCACCATTCCGGTGCGGATCGAAGGCGAGCGTCTGTTCATCGCGCTGGAAGCGCTGGCCAGCCGCGCGGCCTGAGACATGGAGATTGACGAAGCGCGCGAGGTGAGGACCACCTGCCCCTATTGCGGGGTGGGCTGCGGCGTGCTGGCGAAGGTCGCCGCGGACGGGCAGGTGTCCGTCCGCGGCGACCCCGACCATCCGGCCAATTTCGGCCGGCTCTGCTCCAAGGGCTCGGCACTTGCCGAGACCATCGATCTCGACGGCAGGCTGCTTTATCCGGAAATCCACGGCCGCCGCACCGCCTGGGGCGAGGCGCTCGACCTCGTCGCCTCGACCTTCTCGCAAACCATCGCCGAGCACGGCCCCGAAGCCGTCGCCTTCTACGTCTCGGGCCAGTTGCTGACCGAGGACTATTACGTCGCCAACAAGCTGATGAAAGGTTTTGTCGGCTCGGCCAACATCGACACCAATTCGCGCCTGTGCATGGCCTCCTCGGTCGCCGGCCACCGCCGCGCCTTCGGCTCGGACACCGTACCGGGCACATACGAGGATCTGGAGCTCGCGGACCTGATCGTGCTGGTCGGATCCAATCTCGCCTGGTGCCATCCCGTGCTCTACCAGCGCATCGCGGCGGCCCGGGAAAAGCGGCCGGAGATGAAGATCGTGCTGGTCGACCCGCGCCGCACGATGACCGCTGACATCGCCGACATGCACCTGCCGATCGCGCCCGATGGCGACGTCGCTCTGTTCACCGGCCTGCTCGCCTATCTCGGCCAGCACAACGCGCTGGATCGCGCCTACATCACGGCGCATACGACAGGTTTCGGGCAAGCGCTTTTCGCTGCCTCCGCGCTCGACCTTGCCGGCGTTGCCGCCGCCACGGGCCTTGGCGAGGATGAGCTTGGCCGCTTCTACAGCCTGTTCGCAGCGACCGCGAAAACCGTGACGGTCTACAGCCAGGGGGTGAACCAGTCGTCGTCGGGCACCGACAAGGTCAACGCCATCATCAACTGCCATCTCGCCACCGGCCGCATCGGCAGACCCGGCGCCGGGCCGTTTTCGGTGACCGGCCAGCCCAACGCCATGGGCGGCCGCGAAGTCGGCGGCATGGCCAACATGCTCGCCGCCCATATGGAGATCGAAAACCCCGACCATCGCGAGCGCGTGCGCCGTTTCTGGAATGCGCCTGACATCGCCGCAAAGCCCGGCCTGAAAGCGGTCGAGATGTTTCGAGGCTTGGCCGACGGACGCATCAAGGCATTGTGGATCATGGCCACCAATCCGGTCGATTCGATGCCGGACGCCGATGCGGTCGAAGCGGCGATCAAGGCCTGCCCGTTCGTCGTGGTGTCGGACGTGCTGGCCAGGACCGACACCGTCCGCCACGCCCATGTCCGGCTGCCCGCCGCCGCCTGGGGCGAGAAGGACGGCACCGTCACCAATTCGGAGCGCCGCATCTCGCGCCAGCGCGCGTTCCTGGACCTGCCCGGCGAGGCGCGGCCCGACTGGCAGATCGTCGCCGAGGTGAGCAAGCGGATGGGTTTTGACGAGGCGTTTTCCTATGCGTCGCCATCGGAGGTATTCGCCGAACATGCGGCATTGTCGGGGTTCGAAAATGACGGCGCGCGGGATTTCGATATTGGTGCTTGTGCAGGGATCGATGACGACGGGTATGGGGAATTGGCCCCGTTCCAGTGGCCGGCACCGAGCCAAGGCACCCCCCTCTGGCCTGCCGGCCATCTCCCCCGCAAGGAGGGAGATCAGCTGTTGTCGTGGCCTTCGCCAATCACCAGCGGTGCAAGAGATACGCCAGCGCCAAAGCCGCCGATCTCCCCCCTTGCGGGGGAGATGGCCGGCAGGCCAGAGGGGGGTGCTCAAGCTGGATGTCAGCCAGACATGGGCATTCAGCCGAGAATTGCCTCACCCAGCATCCGCTTCTTCGCCGATGGCAATTTCTACACACCCGACCGCAAGGCGCGCTTCATCGCGGTTCGCCCCACCGTCGAGACCCGGACCAGCCCGGACTATCCGCTGATCCTCAACACCGGCCGTATCCGCGACCACTGGCACACCATGACGCGAACCGGCAAAAGCCAGCGGCTGTCCCAGCACATTGCCGAGCCCTTCGTCGAAATCCACCCGGAGGATGCGCAGCGCTTCGGCATTGGCGACGCCGACATCGTGCGCGTTTCCAGTCCGCGCGGCGAGGTGCTGGTGCGCGCGCTGGTGACGGCTCGCCAGCGCCAGGGCAGCCTGTTTGCACCGATGCACTGGACGGATCAGTTCTCGGCGAAGGGCCGGCTCGATACGCTGACCGCGCCGCTGACCGATCCGGTGTCGGGCCAGCCGGCGCTGAAACATGTCGCCGCCCGCATCGAGAAATTCGCCGCAAAAGCCTTCGGCTTCGCCGTGATGTGGCAGAGGCCGGCGCCTGATACCGCAAGCTACTGGGCCGTGGCCAAATGCAAGGGCGGCTGGCGGGTCGAGCTCGCCTTTGCCGATGACGACATCGACTGGACGGGTTTCGCCGGAGCGTTGTTCGGCACATCACCGGGCGCCGAAATCCTCGCCTATCATGACCGCGACGCCGGCCAGCATCGCATCGCCGCCTTCGACGGCGATCATTTGTCCGGCGCCTTGTTCGTCGCGCCCGGCCCGGTCGCGGTGTCGCGCGGCTGGGCGGCGGAACAATTGACCGCCGATCATGCCGACCGGCGCGGCAGGCTGGCGATCGTGGCCGGGCGGCCGGGCGGGATCGAGGTCGACCGCGGCGCCATCGTCTGCTCCTGTTTCGGCGTCGGCGCCAACCAGATCGCGCAAGCGGTGCGAGGCGGCTGCAACAGCGTCGAGTCCATCGGCGCGGCTCTTCACGCCGGCACGAATTGCGGCTCCTGCCGTGCCGAGATCCGGGTCATCGTCGACGCACAAATTCTTCAGGCAGCCGAGTGACGAGCGCCAGCGCGTGCCGGGAAGGCGGCGCGGGGATCGCACCGCGCGGAGATCGAGGCGGTCCTGGTCAAATGGGCCTGTGCGATGGCGCCAGTTGGGCTATGCTGGTGCCAAGCGTGCAGCCTCATCGGCGAGCATGAGTCGTCTTCAGTCAGGATCATCCAATGGCAAATCCTCCGCGTCGCCCGACAAATCCAATGACGGCGGCGGAAGCTGCCTTCAAGCCAGTCAAGAAGCCGGTTGCTCCGGTTCGCGAGCCCTCGGCCGCTCCCGGGGTCAGGGAGCTTGTTTCGATCAGGATCGATCGAGCCGTGCTGGACCATTTCCAGGCGGACGGGCCCGGCTGGCAGGACCGGATCAACGACGCATTGCGGCACGCCGTGGAAGGACAGCCGCTTGCCGCCGGAGCCAATCGTCCAGACGACGATTAGAGCCTACGCCGGCTCACGCCTCGAAGTGCAGGATGTAAAGCTTGCGCGTCGGCTCGTGGATCGTCCATTCGCCTTTCCAGCCTTTCGGCAACACAAGCACTTCGCCTGGGCCGACCTCCTTGCTGCGGCCATCGGGACCATGCAGCGAGACCCGGCCCGACACGATGTGGCAGGTTTCGGAATTGCCGTCGCGCGATGCGGTGAACCGGCCGGGCGTGCACGTCCAGACGCCGACTTCGAGTGTCCCGTCCGGCGACGTCCACAGTGTCTTCGACGCTTCGAGCTGATTGCCGCTGATCGAGGTCGGCTTGGGCTCGGGCTCGCCGAGATGGATCGAGGCGAGATGGGCGAAGGTCTGGAAGTCGGTCATGGGCAGGCTCCGGGCAGGCACTGAAAGCGCTTTTCGATCCGATGTGCGGGCCGCAGGGCTCAATGCCCGGTGATGCGGTCGGCGATGGCGGCCAGTTTCGACGTGTGCCGGAGGCCGGCTTCCTCGCGCTCGTCGGCGACGCGATAGAGCTGATACATCGAGTGGACGCCCAGCCAGCGCATCGGTTCCGGTTCCCATTTGCTGACCCGGCGGTTGACCCAGGGCAGGCGGGTCAGTTCGGTGTCGCGGCGCAGGATGAGATCGCGCAGCGTGCGGCCCGAAAGGTTGGAGCTCGATACGCCGAGCCCGACATAGCCGCCGGCCCAGCCGATGCCGGTCTCAAGGTCGAGGCCGGCCGTCGTGCACCAGTCGCGCGGCACGCCGAGCACGCCGCACCAGGCGTGGTCGATGCGAAGCTTGGCTGTCTGCGGCAGCAG
>NZ_JBHUGY010000034.1:0-121960 GCF_042682105.1 Mesorhizobium calcicola | reverse complement strand
ACAGTTTTCTCCAGCGCTACACGCCTCGCGGCAAGAAGAGCATCTGGAGCAAGATCAACATCGACAATGTCGCGCGGCTGGTCGAGCAGGGCCGCATGACCGGGCATGGGCTGAAACAGGTCGAGGCGGCCAAGGCGGACGGGCGCTGGGCGCGCGCCTATGGCAGCGGCAAGCAGATGAAAATTCCTGATGATCTGCAGGCGGCCATAGACGCCGAACCCAAGGCAAAAGAGATGCTGGCAAAGCTCAGCGCACAGAACCGCTTCGCGCTTGCCTTCCGCACCCACAACATGAAGACCGAGGCCGGCCGCAAGAAGAAGATCGAGACCTTCGTCGAGATGCTGAAGCGCGGCGAGACGATCTATCCGCAGGGCAAGAAGTAAGCCCTTCAGGCACCGGAATGCGGGTCGATGCTGTAAGGATGCACCGGGTAGCCAGGACCGATGGCGTCACGCACGCGGCCAATCCACGCCATGACCGCCGGATAGTCCGTCAGAAGGAAGCCGCAATCCCCGGCGCGATGGCTGTAGGCATAGACAGCGATGTCGGCGATCGTGAAGTCGTTTCCGATGAGCTGCATACGCGACCACGGCCTGACCGTATCGGAAGACCTGGCCGCGGTCGCCTGCCATCGCGCCGAACAGCATCAGGAATGGCGTTTCGCCCAGGGTGAAAACAGTTTCGCGGCGCTTTATCATTACAAGAGCCGCGATTTCGCCGTCGGCTCCGCTGCCCACTACCGCTGGAAAGAATGGGGCTACCAGGAGACGGTGCTGCATCTGCGGCTCGGTGAGCGACCGGAAGCCGCCGTCTGGATCAACCATCCTGGCGAGACCATTCAGTTCGGGTACAGCCGGCCCTCCTTCTGGGGCGGCTGCGGCACCCTCCCACGCGTCCAACAGTATCGGGGGGTGGCCGTACTCGATTTTTCCACTTTCGATGAACAGCCGGATTTC
This sequence comes from Mesorhizobium calcicola, assembly GCF_042682105.1. Lineage (NCBI taxonomy): Bacteria > Pseudomonadati > Pseudomonadota > Alphaproteobacteria > Hyphomicrobiales > Phyllobacteriaceae > Mesorhizobium > Mesorhizobium calcicola. The sequence continues at coordinate 121,004 of NZ_JBHUGY010000034.1, read as the reverse complement.
ACCCATGCCTGGTTCCCGATCGGCGAATTCGACGAAAGCAGCGTCAAAGGAAGCCTGGCGCTGGCGCGGAGCGGGCGGGGAACGATGATGCTGCGCGGCAGCACCGATTTCGTCGTTGTCAAGGACGGTCCATCCGCCAATGCCGAGCTTCGCCAATACGGCCGCAAGACACGCTGGATCGTTCGGGTCTGCGAAGCCTCCAACCTCGCGGCGGCGCAGGATCGGTTCGGGGCACTTGCGGTCGAAGACAAAGAAGACGGTTCGCTCGTCGTCGAGGATCCGGAATATGGCACGGTGGCGTTTCGCCCGGATGGATCAGCCGCGGCCGAAGGCCGCACCGTTTCGCCAAAAGATTTCACGGTTGCCGGTGAGGTCACCATGCTGGCCGCCAATTAGCGACGAAGCGCCGGGGAAACCGGCGCGGCGTCTATCTGCGAGCGGAGAAGGGCTCGCGTACAAGAGGAGGAACACAATGCGAAAGACCAGCACAGTGCTGGCGGCGTTTGCCGTCGGGCTTTTGACATCGACGGCCGCAATCGCCGGCGATGTCCGTATCATGTGGTATTCCGACGGCAACGAGGGCGAGGTGCTGAAAGACCTGCTCGACCGGTTCATGAAGGAAAACCCAGGGATCAACGTCGTGCTCGACAACGTGTCCTACACGGTGGTGCGCGAACAATTGCCCGTGCAACTCGAAGCCGGCGCTGGTCCGGATATCGCTCGCGTCACCAATCTGAAGGCGCTCAGCAACCATTGGCTCGATCTTCGGCCGTTGGTCGCCGATGCAGGCTATTGGGACAAGAACTTCGGCGACCAGGCCGACTGGATGCGCCCAGATGGCAGCAACCAGATTTCCGGCTTCATGACCCAGATCACCCTTACTGGTGGCTTCGCCAACAAGACGCTGTTCGAACAGGCGGGCGTTGCCCTGCCGGGAAAAGACGCGACCTGGGACGATTGGGCAAAGGCGGCCAAGCAAGTTGCCGAAAGCCAGCAGGTGCCGTTCGCAATGGCGCTTGATCGATCCGGCCACCGTCTGAGCGGACCCAATCTTAGCTATGGCTCGAACTACATCGGTTCCGATGGAAAGCCCGCGCCGCTCGATGAAGGCGCCAAGGCGTTCATCACCAAGTTCGTCGGTTGGGTCAAGGACGGGACGATGAGCAAGGACGTATGGGTATCGGCGGCCGGCTCGGCCTATCGCGCCGGCGCGGACGACTTCATCAACGGCCAGGTCGCGTACTACTATTCCGGCTCCTGGCAGGTGCCGAACTTCTCCGCCAAGATCGGCTCAAACTTCGACTGGGTTGCCACTGGCAGCCCGTGTGGATCGGCAAACTGCACCGGCATGACTGGAGGCGCTGGCCTGGTCGCCGTCAAATACACCAAGAACCCGACCGAAGTCGCCAAGGTGATGGACTACCTGGCGCGCGAGGACATCGTGAAGGAATTTTCCGAACGCACGCTGTTTCTCCCCGCACATAAGGGCGTGATCGAAAAGGGGCTGGACTTCAAGACTGACGATGCCCAGGCAAAAGCAGCCCTGAACACGTTCGTCAAAGACACCTCCTCCCTCTCCGACACTGCCAGGAAACTGCCCGGCTGGTTCTGGTCCGACACGTACTATGCGGCCCTGGTCACCCGGGTGAGCCAGGCTGCGGCGGGCGAAATGCCGCTCGAGGAAGCCTTCACGCGCATCGACGCCGACATTGCGGCTAAGGTCAAGGATTCAGGCCGCTAGCCGGACAGGCGGGTGGCTGCACCAAGACGAACCCGATGCCACCACCAGGCACTTGCAGTCCGCAAGTCTTGACAGGCAATTTGCAACCGCGACAGCAGCCGGGAACAGGAGTTTCCGCCTGCCGCAAGGAGGTGGGCAATGAAGGCAGGTGTTCGCGAAAGGACTGGGGCCGGCATCTCCGATGCCGTCCTGGTTCCCGTGCGCCTCGTTATGGGGCTGATCGATGCGCCGCTGAGATGGCTTCAAAGGGTCGCTGGGATCAGCGGCATGGCGGCCTTTTTCCTGCTGCCCAACATGCTGATATTCGGCATCTTCGTTCTTCTGCCCTTCTTCATCAACTTCGCCTATTCGATGACCGGCGGCACAGCCCTCTTCCTGCCGGACCGCAGCTTTGTCGGCGGCGATCAGTACGCCCGGCTCCTTGACTGCACGAATTACCTCAATCCCAACAGCTGCGCCGAGGACACGTTCTGGACGGCCGTCAGCAATACCAGCTGGTTCGTTCTGCTCCAGGTTACACTGATGATCGTCGTCTCGCTTGTGACGGCGCTGATCCTCAACCGCGACCTGATGGCGCGCAGCTTCTGGCGGGCGGTATTCTTCTTTCCCGTATTGCTGTCGCCCGTGGTGGTGGGTCTCATCTGGAAATGGATCCTCCAGCGCCAAGGCCTTCTCAACTTCGGCCTCTACGGCCTCGGCTTCGCCCCCTATGCTTGGCTGAACGATCGCAGCTGGGCTTTCGCGGCGACAGTGGGCGTGTCGATCTGGGCGCATATGGGGTTCTACACGCTGATACTGCTTGCCGGCCTGCAGGCCATTCCGAAGGATCTCTACGAAGCGGCCGAAATGGACGGCACGCGGCCGACCCGCGCCTTCCTGCGCATCACGATGCCGCTGCTTGCGCCCAATCTTCTCGTCGTGATCGTCCTTGTTCTCATCCGCGCGGTACAGATCTTCGACGAAATCTACGTCCTGACGGGAGGCGGACCCGGCACCAGCACGCTCTACCTCACGCAGTACATCTACGAGACCGGCTTTGCGGCGCAGTTGCGCAATCCCGGGCTTGCCGCGGCTGCCTCGATCCTTATGGGCATGGTGCTCGTCGTCCTGACCCTACTACAGCTTAGCCTCAGTCGATCCCGCGACAAGAAGGGAGCCCGCAAATGAGTCGCGTCGTGCAATTCCTCTTTCGCCGCAGGGGCGGCAAAAGCTGGCACTGGACGGACATCGTCACTTGGGCCTGGCTCGCCGGCGGTCTGCTGGTGATGTTCGGCCCGGCCGTCTGGCTTGTCGGCTCGTCGTTCAAATCGCCGGCAGCTCTAGCGGAATTCCCGCCGACCATACTGCCCTATGTCACCCAGAAGGTAGCGGTCGAAGGCTACGACAAGCCGCTCGATCTTTATCAGGTGACTTTGGCTGATGGCAGCAAGGCAACGCTCGCCGAAGTCCGGCGCATCGGCCTTGTCAGCCAGATGATTGATCCGCGGAAACCGGGCGAGATTATCAAGGTCAATATCGCGCAACGCACCGCGGTCCGCGAAATGTCCTTCGCTACGGAGAACTACAGCGAACCATTCACCCATTTCGATTTCGTCCGCTATCTCTGGAACTCCGTCTTCGTGACGGTGACGGCGACGCTGATTACGCTGATCGTCAACTCGATGGCCGCCTTTGCGCTGAGCAAATACGAGTTTCGCGGGCGAACATTTGCCATGCTGCTCATTCTTGCGACGCTGATGGTGCCCCTGTCGGTGATCATGGTGCCACTCTACTCGATTGTCTCGGCGCTCGGTCTTTTCAACAATCTCTGGGGCGTGATCCTGCCGACGGTGGCGACACCGACCGGCGTGTTCATCCTGCGCCAGTACATGCTGACCATCCCCGACGAGCTGATCGATGCAGCTCGGATGGACAAGGCGTCGGAATGGCAGATCTACTGGCGCATCATCCTGCCATTGACCGCACCCGCGCTCGCCGTACTCGCGATCTTCTCCGTTGTCTGGCGCTGGAACGACTTCCTCTGGCCGTTGATCGTGCTCTCGCGAAAGGAACTCTATACGCTTCAGGTGGGCCTGAGCGTCTATTCTGGCGAGTTGAACGTGCAGTGGCATTTCATTCTGGCGATGACGGTCGTGACGATGATCCCCGTCGTCCTTGTCTTCATCTTCCTGCAGCGCTTCATCACCACCGGCATTGCCGGCACCGGACTGAAATGAGGAGTGCATCATGGGTCACATCAGGCTTACCAATGTCGCAAAATCCTTCGGGGCGATCGACGTGCTCCACGGCATCAATCTTGAGATCGCCGATGGCGAGTTCGTCGTCTTCGTCGGCCCATCCGGTTGCGGCAAGTCGACACTGCTTCGCGTGATTGCCGGTCTCGAAAAGCCGACCGACGGCGAACTTGCCATCGATGGCAAGCTGGTCAATGCCATACCGGCTGCCGACCGCGGGCTTGCCATGGTGTTCCAGTCCTACGCGCTCTATCCGCATATGAGCGTGCGCCAAAACCTCGCTTTCGGCCTGGAGAATACCAAAATGGCAAAGGCGGAGATCGCAGAGCGCATCGGAGAAGCCGCGCGCATGCTGGAGATCGCGCCTTATCTCGACCGACGGCCGGGGCAGCTTTCGGGCGGCCAGCGTCAGCGCGTCGCGATCGGCCGCGCCATTGTCAGGAGGCCGGTCGCCTTCCTGCTCGATGAGCCCCTGTCCAACCTCGATGCCGAACTGCGCGGCTCTACCCGCGCCGAGCTTGCGGCACTCCATGCCCGACTTTCGGCAACGATGATCTATGTAACGCACGATCAAGTCGAGGCGATGACGCTGGCGGACCGCATAGTTGTCCTGCGGGCCGGCCGCATCGAGCAGATCGGCACACCACTGGAACTCTACAATTCGCCAGCCAACCGCTTCGTCGCCGGCTTCATCGGCTCGCCGCACATGAATTTCCTCGAAGGAACGATTGAATCCGTTCAATCTGGCAAGGTGATCGCTGCCCTGCCCGGCAGCCACCGGATCGAGCTTCCGGCAAATGGCGCCCGCATCGCCGTGGGCGCGCGCGTAACCATCGGCGTTCGCCCGCACCATATGACGCTCGGCAGCGACACGGCTGGCATCCCGGCGAAGATCAGGCTTGTGGAAGCACTTGGCTCCGAAACCGTTGTCCATGCCGAAATTGCCGGCCAGAAGGTTCTGGTGGTCGCGCCCGGCCAGCACGATCTGGCGCCGGGGACCGATGTGCGCCTGTCGCTCTCGGCAGCACCACTTCATCTGTTCAACGAGAATGGCCTGCGCCTTGACCACGCCATTTGATCTCTCCGGAAAGATCGCTTTGATAACCGGGGCGAGAACAGGCCTCGGCCGTGGAATGGCGTTGGCGCTGGCCGGGGCCGGCGCCGACATCGTTGCGCTCGGCTCTTCTGCGATGATTGAAACCGCCGAACTCGTCCGGCTGGCGGGCCGCCGCTTTGATGCGCTTGAGGTCGATCTTTCCAAAAAGTTCGACGCGAAAGCAGTGGTCGCTGAAGCCGGCGCGGCATTCGGTGGCATCGATATTCTGATCAACAACGCGGGCATCATCCGCCGCGCGGACCTCCTCGACTACTCGGAAACGGATTGGGATGACGTCATCGACGTCAACCTGAAGGCTGTCTTCCTGCTGTCGCAGGCCGTGGCGCGCCAAATGGTCGAAACCAAACGGAAGGGACGGATCGTCAATATCGCCTCGATGTTGATGTTCCAGGGCGGTATTCGCGTGCCCGCCTATTCGGCGTCCAAGCACGGCATTGCCGGGCTGACGAAAGCGATGGCGAACGAGCTTGCGGCGCACGGCATCACGGTCAACGCCATCGCCCCAGGCTACATGGCGACCGACAATACCGAAGCACTGCGCCACGACCCCGATCGCAACGCCCAGATTTCCGCGCGCATTCCGATGGGCCGCTGGGGCACGCCGAACGATCTCGCCACTGCGGTTGTGTTCTTCGTCGCCCCAGCGTCCGGCTATGTGACAGGCACCGTTCTGCCCGTCGATGGTGGCTGGCTGGTCAGATAGGACGGGAAGTAAGGAGTTCCGTCGAGCGGAGATGGCGCATTCCAGGGCCATCGTCGGCGCAGCGGGTGGCCCTATTCGCCTGGAAGTGCTTGTTGATTAGGGCAGACCATGACGCCTTGTAGCGTGGAAAGCCCTCCGATGTTTGCTGAACACCTCAAGCGCGACACCGACCAGAGGCACCTTGCGCGCGGATGAAGCAGTCTTGATCTCGCGCGGACCATCAGGATCTTCCCGTGGCTCGACCGAAATGTGCGGCGCCGAGCCATCAGCCCTTCCCTTCTCGGATGCAATGCGATCCAGCCAATATTTGTAGACATCACGCGCGTTGGCGCGCGTGATCTCGCCATTGGGCTTATCGCCGACCAAGGCGATGAGGACATCAACGCTCATTTAGCGTTCTGCCTTGCATCGTTTTTTCTGGCCAGGGCTTTTTTGTGCGCAGTTCGTCTCGAGCGATCTCGCTGAAATAGAGCATGCTGGAATGCTTCGAACTGCGCACGGTGATCGAGCCACTCGCAGTCCGGCACTCGCTGCCGTTAGCCACATCAAAGCAACTTGATCGTATCGAAGAGATCATCGACGAGTTCGAGGGGGTGCGCGACCTGATGCTGATCAGCCAGTGGAACCTGCGTCTTCATCTCGCCTTCTACGCACCGGCGGGCATGAGCCATCTGGAAAACATGATCACACGCGCCCATACGATCGCGCAGGCGCTATACCCATATTTACATGCGGCTCAGCGGGGCGCCGATCGCAACTCAGGACGAGCATAGCAGTTTCCAGCCGGCGAGAACGAGCCGGATATTGATGGGGAATTGAAGCTTGTTGGCGGTAGCCATCGCGGCATTGCTGGTGGGCTGGCCAGCGTATGGTGCGCTGCACGACGACTCGCGGTCCCCGTTGGGTATCTCGACGGGCGAGATTTCCATTTTCATGGCGCGGCGGCCTGGCTGATGGTCGCCGGGTTCGCTTGCCAAGCAGCAAGTATCTTGGTCGTGGTCTCGCTTCGCCTAAAAGCCAATCCGGGTGGGAAGACCGGCCAGAACGTGGCCGTAATAGTGGCTATGGTGGGTGCATTCATCATCTTGGCGATGCTGTTCCTGAAAATGATGGGCCTAGTGTGAAGAATGTCCGTCAGGGTCAATGCCGGACATAAGGCCGCCCAAGCCGGAAGGTCTGCTTTCAGGAAAGGCGAGTCTGATCTCAAGGGCTGCGTTGAGGCGCAAAGCTGCCGTTCCGTAGAAGATAGAGCGATTGGCAAGTGGCGGACTAGCTACTTGAATCAACTTTGGCGAACCGCTTCGTAAGTTATTGAAAGATAACGATTATATTAGTCGCGGAGAGTGTGAGACGTTCGAAGAAAATCAATGGCTTAGCGGATGGTTGGCCAACCCATATCCTTCGTATCGTCTCGTGTGGTCTGGCGAACCCGAAAACAACAAACGAGATTGATTGCTGGCTCGACATGCCAATTTAGCCTGAGTTGGCCACGGACTCACTTTGTGAATGGCCGAAATGGGGTGGTGAGTTCAACCGGTCACCACACCTTCTGTAGCCTATCGGCCAGGGTCAGAATGGGAAGCGCATTTGAACCTTGTGGTCGGATGGCCAACATCCCTCTCTTCGAACTCACGCTCGTGCTGCCGCATTGGCGACGACAAACACCGAATAGAGCGACTGCCGCGCCGTGATGAACAGGCGGTTGCGCTTGGCGCCGCCGAAGGTGAGGTTCGCCACCGTCTCCGGAATGCGGATCTTGCCGATCAGCGTGCCGTCGGGATCGAAGCAGTGGACGCCGTCGCCGGCGCCCGCCCACACACGCCCGGCCTTATCCACCCTGAACCCGTCGAACAGGCCTGCGCCGCAGGTGGCGAAAACGCCGAGTTCCCCGAGCGTCGCACCTTCGACGGCGAACTTGCGGATGTGCCGCGGCCCGTCCTTCTGGTGCGTGATGCCGGTGTCGCCGACATAGAGTATGGCCTCGTCCGGCGAGAAGGCGAGACCGTTTGGCTTGGCCATCGTCGAGACGACGCGCGCCACCTCGCCGGTGAGGGGGTCGGCGCGATAGACGTGGCAGCCCTCGATCTCCTGTCCGGCGTGATCGCCCTCATAGTCGGTCGCGATGCCATAGGGCGGATCGGAAAACCACACAGTGCCATCCGAGCGCACCACCACGTCGTTTGGCGAGTTCAGCCGCCTGTCCTCGAAACGGTCGGCGATCACCGTGATCGATCCGTCATGCTCGGTGCGGGTGACGCGGCGCGCGCGATGCTCGCAGGTGACCAGCCGCCCCTCCATGTCGACGGTGTTGCCGTTGGCGTTGCTGGAGGGCGCACGGAACACCGAGACCACGCCGTTGGTATCGTCGTAGCGCATGATGCGGTCGTTCGGGATGTCCGAAAACACCAGATACCGCCCGGCCGCGAACCATGCCGGACCTTCCAGCCAGCGCCCGCCAGTCCACAGCCGCTCGACCGCCACATGGCCGACGAAACAGCTCTCGAACCGCTCGTCGAGAACCTCGAAGCCAGCGCCCTCTATGTCTCCGAACATGCCGCATCCTCCGCGAAACCGGAGCTATCGATAGCCTTCGCGGCGACCCATTTTCAAGACTTGACCTACAAAAATGTTAGCGATAACATCGGTATCAATTCAAACCGTTTTCTTGGCTTGGGAGGAGGCCAAAACGATGCGGCCCAAGCTCATCGAATTCATCGACATCTCCAAGCGCTTCGGCGGCACGCTGGCGTTGAAGTCGGTCTCGCTCGACATCCACGAGGGCGAGATCGTGGCGCTGCTGGGCGAGAACGGCGCCGGCAAGTCGACGCTGATCAAGGCGCTGGCCGGCATCCACAAGCGCGACCAGGGTGCCATCCGCTTTCGCGGCGAGGACTACCACCACCGCCCGCCACGCCCCAACCAGCCGCAGAAGGTCGCCTTCATCCATCAGGATCTCGGCCTCATCGAATGGATGACGGTGGCCGAGAATGTCGGCATGGCGCAGGGTTTCTCGCGCCGCTCGGGCCTGATCGACTGGGGCGACACCGAGCGGCGTGCCGAAAGCGCCCTGGCGCTGGTCGGCTGCGCCTTCGATCCGGCGACCCGCGTCCAGGATCTCTCCCGCACGGAAAAATCGCTGGTGGCCATCGCTCGCGCGCTCGCCACCGAAGCCGACGTGCTGGTGCTCGACGAGCCGACGGCGAGCCTGCCGGCGGACGAGGTCGAGCGCCTGTTCGAGGCGCTGCGGCCGCTGCGCGAGCGAGGCGTCGGCATGATCTATGTCTCGCACCGGCTGGACGAGGTGTTCCGCATCGCCGACCGGGTGGCCGTCATGCGCGACGGCCGCATGGTGGCGGTGAAGCCGGTCGCCGAAACGACGCCGCAGGAACTGGTCGACCTCATCGTCGGCCGCCCCGCGCATCAGATGTTCGCCAAGTCGCGCTGGCAGGACGGACCGGAGCGCCTGAAGGTCGAGGATCTGCGCTGCGGCAGCGTCGGTCCGGTTCGCTTCGAGGCGCGATCGGGCGAACTGCTCGGACTGGTCGGCCTGCGCGGCGCCGGACAGGAAGTCGTCGGGCGCGCGCTGTTCGGCACCGAGCCTTTCGAGGGCAGTGTCTCACTCGACGGCAGGCGCCTCGAGCTGTCCTCGGTCGGCGCCGCCCTTGCCGCTGGTGTCGGACTGATCGCGCGCGACCGCACCGAGGAGTCGGTGGCGTTGTCACTCTCCGTGCGCGAGAACATGTATCTCAACCCGTCGGCGGTCGGCCGCGGGCTGTTTTCCTTCATGAAGCCGGCGCGGGAGAGCGAGCTGACGCAGGCGCTCGGCGCGCGGCTGGGGCTGAGGCCAAACGATCCGCATCTGCCGATCGAGGCGCTCTCCGGCGGCAACCAGCAGAAGGTCGTCGTCGGCCGCTGGCTGGCGACGGGCCGCAAGCTCCTGATCGCCGAGGATCCGACGGCCGGCGTCGATGTCGGCGCCAAGGCCGAGATCTACCGGCTGATCGCGGCCGCCGTCGAGGCAGGACTGGCGGTCATCGTCGTGTCCACGGATTTCGAGGAGGTCGCCCATATCTGCCATCGCGCCCTTGTCTTTTCGCATAACCGCATCGTGCGTGAACTGGCCGGCGATGCCTTGACGACGGCGGCGCTTATCCACGCCGCCTCCGTATCCGAAGCCGCCTGAGGAGGATCCATGAACTCGATCAAATCGACGGCGCTGGAGCCGACCCGCTCGGAACTCTCCGGGCTTAGCTTTGGCCAGAAGGCGGCGCGCTATCTGCCGGTCTACGGCTTGCCGATCCTGACGCTGCTCTTGATCCTGCTGTTTTCGCTGCTCCTGCCGCGCACGTTCCCGACGCTGCTCAATCTGCGCTCGATCATCTCCGACAAGGCGATCATCGCGCTCCTGTCGCTGGCGGCGATGATCCCCATGGCTTCGGGCCGCATCGACCTGACCGTCGGCTACGGCATCGTGCTGTGGCATATATTGGCCATCAGCCTGCAGACCGCCTTCGGCATCCCGTGGCCGATCGCGGTGCTCATCGTCATCCTGCTCGGCGTCCTGACCGGCTTCATCAACGGCCTGCTAGTCGAGGTGGCGCGCATCGATTCCTTCATCGCCACGCTCGGCACCGGCACCGTGCTCTACGCCTTGGCCATGTGGTACACGGGCGGCCGCCAGGTCGTCGGTGTGCTGCCCGACGGCTTCCTCTCCCTCAACGGCACCATGCTGTTCGGCCTGCCCATCACCGGCTACTACGTGGTCATCCTGGCGCTGGTGATGTGGCTGGTGCTCGAATATATGCCGATCGGCCGCTACCTCTACGCCATCGGCGCCAATCCCAAGGCCGCCGCGCTCAACGGCATACCGGTGCAGAAATTCGTCATGGGCGCCTTCGTCGCCTCCGGCGCGCTGACGGCGCTGGGCGGCGTGCTTCTCGCCTCCAAGCTCCGGATCGGCCAGGCCAGCGTCGGCCTCGAATACCTCCTGCCGGCGCTCGTCGGCGCCTTCCTCGGATCGACCACCATCAAGCCCGGCCGCGTCAATGTCTGGGGCACGATCATCGGCGTCGTCATCCTCGCCGCCGGCATTTCCGGCATCCAGCAGTTCGGCGGTTCGTTCTGGGTCGAGCCGCTGTTCAACGGCGTCACCCTGCTCGTCGCCATCGGCATTGCCGGCTACGCGCAGCGCCGCCGCGGCGCCGTCGTGCCGCCCCCATCGATTACCCACCAACCAACAAAGACAAACGACAATGCTTAATGGGAGAAGAAACATGCATCGCAGAACAGTCCTTCAGCTTGGCGTCGCCTGCCTGGCGCTCGGCATCGCCTCGCCGACCCTTGCCGACCCGATGGCCGACGCCAAGGCCGTCGTCGACAAATACGCCAGCAAGGTCGAGAAATGGGACGGTCCGACCACGGGGCCAAAAGGCGCCGCTGGCAAGACCATCGTCGTGCTCGGCGCCGACATGAAGAACGGCGGCATCCTCGGCGTCACCAAGGGTGTCGAGGAGGCGGCGGCGGCCCTCGGCTGGACGGTCAAGACGCTTGACGGCGCCGGCTCGATCGGTGGCCGCACCGCGGCCTTCGGCCAGGCGCTGGCGCTCAACCCCGACGGCATCATCATCAACGGCTTCGACGCCGTCGAGCAGAAGCCGGCCATGGAGCAGGCCAAGGCGGCCAAGATCCCGATGGCGGCATGGCATGCGGCGCCGACGGTCGGTCCGATCGACGATCTCGGCATCATCGCCAACGTCTCGACCGATCCGATGGAAGTGTCGAAGGCGGCGGCGGACTGGGCCTTCGTCGACGCCAAGGGCAAGCCCGGCGTCATCATCTTCACCGATTCCACCTACCAGATCGCTATCGCCAAGGCGGACCGAATGAAGAAGGAGATCGAGGATCTCGGCGGCAAGGTGCTCGAATATGTCGACACGCCCATCGCCGAGACCTCGCAGCGCATGCCGCAGCTCACCACCTCGCTCCTGCAGAAATACGGCGATGCCTGGACCCATTCGCTGGCGATCAACGATCTCTATTTCGACTTCATGGGCCCGTCGCTGGCGGCCGCCGGCAAATCCGGCACCGACGCGCCGATCAACGTAGCCGCCGGTGACGGTTCCGAATCCGCCTACCAGCGCATCCGCTCCGGCCAGTTCCAGAAGGTGACGGTGGCCGAGCCGCTGAACCTGCAGGGCTGGCAGCTCGTCGACGAGCTCAACCGCGGCATGGCCGGCGAGAAATGGTCGGGTTACGTCTCGCCGCTGCACGTTGTGACGTCGGACAATGTCGAGTTCGACGGCGGCCCGGACAACCGCTTCGATCCGGGCAACGGCTACCGCGACCAATACAAGAAGATCTGGGGCAAGTAAGCTCGACAGGGCGGTAACCGGGCAACGGCCGGCGGTCATCCCGCCGGCGGTTCCTTTTGCTGTCGGCCACTCAGGCCGTATGGCGCACGATCACCTGGGGTGTCATGCCGACCACCACCCTGTCGTCGGCCGCGCGGCGCCCGTTGAGCAGGTCGAGCACCAGCTCGGCGACGCGGATGCCGATCTCGTGCGCGCCGACATCGATCGTGGTGATCGAAGGCACCGACTGTTCGGCGAGGTCATAGGCACCGAAACCGGCAATCGCGACGTCGTCGGGAACGCGAATGCCGCGCCTCACGCATTCCATCAGCGCGCCGAAAGCCGAAAGATCCGACACGCACATCACGGCTTGCGTGTCCGGCCAGCGCGAGATCATCTCGACCATGGCGGTGGCGCCCTCGCGCATCGAGATCGGCGGCACGCCGGAGGCGATAACGCGCGAGGCGTCGAGGCCGCGGTCCTGCAGCGCCGCGACGAAGCCGCGCCGGCGGTCGAGGCCGCGCGTGTCGCGCGACGTGTCGCCGCCGATGAAGCCGAGCCTCGAGTAGCCGCGCTGAATGAAATGATCGACCATCAGCCGCCCGGCCGCGGCGTTGGAGAAGCCGACGACGTGACCGATCGGATCATCCGGCAGGTCCCAGGTCTCCACCACCGGCACGCCGGCATTCTCCAGCATCTTGCGGCAGCGCGGCGTGTGCCGGCCGCCGGTGACGATGATTGCTTCCGGCCGCCGCCTGAGCAGTTGGCCGACCAGGCGCTCCTCCTCCTCGACATTGTAGTCGGTGAAGCCAAGCAGGATTTCCAGCCCGCTGTCACGCAGGCCCTCGGTCATGCCGCGCACCGTGTCGGCGAAGTTGGCGTTGTTGATCGAAGGGATCGTCACCGCCACGAAACCGGAGCGGCGCGACGACAGGTTGGCGGCGATACTGTCGAAGACATAGCCGAGCTCTTCCGCTGCCTGCAGGATGCGGTCGCGCGTGTCGGCGCTCACCGACGCGTCGCTCTTGAAGGCGCGCGACACCGTCATCGTAGAGACGTTGGCGCGATGCGCGACATCGGCCATGGTTGGGCGTTTGGGCGAAGGCTGCATCGCCGTACGTTATCGATATCACTGCGGAATGCAACGCGCCGCGATGCTTATGCGAAGGCGATCTGAACCTTCATCGCCCGGCTGCGGTCATTGGCAAGTTCGAAGCCGGACAAGGCCTCGTCGCAGGCCACGGTGTGGGTGATCAGCGGCTTGACGTCGATCAGTCCCTTGCGCATCAGCTCGACCCCGACGGCGAATTCGGGGTGGAAGCGGAACGAGCCGTTGATCGTCAGTTCCTTGGCGGTGACTGCCGACATCGGCAGCGCCATCTCGGCACCACCGAGGCCGAGCTGGACGATCGTACCGCGAGGACGCAGCGCCGCGATGCCCTGCGCCAGTGCCGCCGCGGCACCCGAGCATTCATAGAGGATGTCGAACGTCCCCTTGTCGGCGAGATACGGCGCCAGCCCTTCCGGATCGGTTTTTGTGTTGATGGTCTTGTCGGCGCCGGCGCGCATTGCCATCGCCAGGGTGAAGTCGGTGATGTCGACGGCAACGATTTCGGCCGCGCCGGCGCGTCGCGCGCTGAGGATCGACAAGAGGCCGATCGGTCCGCAGCCGGTCACCAGCACGCGCTTGCCGAGTATTTCGCCGGCCCGGCGTGTGGCGTGGAGACAAACCGCCAGCGGTTCGGCCATCGCCGCCTCGCCGGCGCTCAATCCGTCGGCCGGCACGCATTGCAGCGCGTCCGCCACCAGCATTTCGCGGAACGCGCCCTGGATGTGCGGAAACGGCATGGCGCTGCCGTAGAAGCGCATGTTGAGGCACTGGTTGTGCATCCCTTCGCGGCAGTAGCGGCAGCTGTAGCAGGGCCGCGACGGCGACACCGCGACCAGTTGGCCGGGCTTGAGCCCGCTGATGCCAGAACCCAGCTTTTCGATGACGCCGGACACCTCGTGGCCGAGAATCATCGGCTCCTTCAGGCGCACCGTTCCGAAGCCGCCATGATTGTAGTAGTGCAGATCGCTGCCGCAGATGCCGCCGGCGGCGAGACGCAACAGCACCTGGCCCGGGCCCGGCTCCTCGACCGGACGGTCCTCGATGCGCAGGTCCTTGGCGGCGTGGATGACGATCGACTTCATGGTCAGCGAACTCCTCGGGCAATTCCATGAAAAATGTGCAGCGGTTTTCCGTCCGAATCTGCGTAAGACAAGCCTAGAGCACCGGCGTGAGCAATGGCTGGCCGGCGAAATGGGCGGCAAGATTGTCGCGCACCAGTTTGCCCATCGCCTTGCGCGTTTCGATGGTGCCCGACGCATGGTGCGGCTGCAGCAGCACATTGTCGAGCGCCAGGAAGCGCGGATTGAGCTTCGGCTCGCCTTCGAACACGTCGAGCGCGGCGGAGCCCAGCACCTTCGTCTCGAGCGCATCGAGCAACGCGTCCTCGTCGATGTTGGAGGCGCGCGAGATGTTGATCAGCATGCCGTCCTCGCCGAGCGCCGCGAGCACATCCTTGTTGACGATGTGGCGCGTCGCGGCAGACGCGGCAAGCGTCACGAACAGGAAATCCGAACGCCTGGCCAGTGCGACCGGATCGGCGACGAATTCCCAATCCGGGGCGAAATCCTTCGGCGCGACGTCGCTGTAGGCGATGTCCATGCCGAAGCCGGCGAGGCGCTTGGCCACCTCGTAGCCGATGCGGCCGAGTCCGAGCACGCCGGCCCGCCGGCCCCAGACGCGGCGCTTCAGCGGGTAAAGCCCCTTCGCCGCCCAGCTGCCGTCGCGCACCCAGCGCTCGGCACCGATCATGCCGCGCGACTGGCACAGCATCATGGCGATGCCGAGATCGGCGACGTCGTTGGTCAGCACGTCCGGCGTGTTGGTGACGCGCACGCCGCGCTCCCGGCATGCCGCGAGATCGACCGCGTCGAAACCGACGCCATAGACAGACACGACCTCGAGCGAAGGGCAGGCCTCGATCATGGCGCGGTTCGCGCCGAGCTCGCCGCGCGTGGCGATGGCGCGCACTTGCGACCCGATCCCGGCGAGGAAAGCCTGCTTGTCGTCGGCCGCGAAATAGCGGTGCACCGTGAAGGCTTCGTTGAGCGGCTCCTCGTCCCATGCCGGATAGGGTCCAACCTGAAGGATGTGAGGCCGCTGCATCGCTATTCTCTCCACTTGACTTGACAGATGATGTTATCGATAACATAAGACGCTCAGCGACGAGAGGCAATCGGAAAAATGTCATCCAATCTGTTCAATCTCGGCGGGCGCACCGCGCTCGTGACCGGCTCATCGCAGGGCATCGGATTTGCTTTGGCCAAAGGGCTGGCCGAGGCCGGCGCCAGAGTGGTGCTCAACGGCCGTGACGAGGCGAAGCTCACGGTTGCGGCTGGGCAGATTCCAGGCGCTGCGACGCTCGCCTTCGACGCGACCGACCACGACGCCGTCAGGGCCGCAATCGACGCCTTCGAGCAAGCCAGCGAGCCGATCGACGTTCTCGTCAACAATGCCGGCATGCAGTTCCGCACGCCGCTGGAGGATTTTCCCGCCGATGCGTTCGAACGCCTTCTGCAGACCAATGTCGCCAGCGTCTTCCATGTCGGCCAGGCGGTGGCCCGGCACATGATCAAGCGCGGCCGCGGCAAGATCATCAACATCGCCAGCGTGCAGACCGCGCTCGCCCGGCCGGGCATCGCGCCCTACACGGCGACCAAGGGCGCCGTCGGCAATTTGACCAAGGGCATGGCGACCGACTGGGCCAGGCACGGCCTGCAATGCAATGCGATCGCGCCCGGCTATTTCGACACGCCGCTCAACGCGGCACTCGTCGCCGACCCGGCCTTCAGCGCATGGCTCGAAAAGCGCACCCCGGCCGGCCGCTGGGGCAAGGTCGAGGAGCTGGTCGGCGCCTGCGTCTTCCTGGCCTCCGACGCATCATCCTTTGTCAACGGACACATTCTCTATGTCGATGGCGGCATCACAGCTTCGATCTGACCGGCCGCCGCGCATGGTGGTCATGGGCGTCACCGGTTCGGGCAAGACGACGATCGGCGAGGCGCTCGCCCGCGCAATCGCGGCGACATTCGTGGACGGCGACAAGCTGCACCCTGAGGCCAACATCGCCAAGATGAGCGCCGGCATTCCGCTGGACGATGCCGACCGGTGGCCATGGCTGTCCAAGGTCGGCGAAACGCTGCGGCTAGGGCCCGCGCCGGTCATCGTCGGCTGCTCGGCGCTGAAGCGCGCCTATCGCGATTTCATCACCGAGCAGGCGGGTGCGCCGGTGCTGTTCATCCATCTCGACGGCTCGCGCGAGCTGATCTCGAAGCGCATGCATGAGCGCACCGGCCACTTCATGCCGACCAGCCTTCTCGACAGCCAGTTCGCGACACTGGAAGTGCCGGGCAAGGACGAGAATGCGATCGCCGTGCCGATCGACGCGCCGCTCGATGAGATTGTCGCGGACATAACAACGAAATTCGGGGAGCGATCGTCATGACCCACAAAGTCTCATTGATCGGCGCCGGCGCCATGGGCGGGGCGATCGGCGAGCGCCTGCTTGCCACCGGCAATCGCCTCGCCGTGTTCGATCTCGACAAGGCCAAGGTGGAGGCGCTGGTCGCCAGGGGCGCGACCGCCATGGCGAGCGCGGCCGAGGCCGCCGGCGCGTCCGACTACGTGATCCTCAGCCTCAATTCGGCGGCGATCGTGCGCCGCGCCGTGTTCGGCGATGCCGGCGTGGCGGCTGGGGCGAAGCCCGGCACGCTGATCATCGACATGTCGTCCATCGACCCCGACGCGACGCGCCAACTCGCCGCCGACGCCAGCGAGAAGGGTTTGCGCTGGGTCGACAGTCCGCTGTCTGGCGGCGCGCCCAAGGCGCTGACCGGAGAATTGACGCTGATGGCCGGCGGCGAAGCCGAGGACGTGGCCGACGCCCACAAGGTGCTGCGCCACGTCGCCACCAACTACACGCATATGGGCCCGGCCGGAGCCGGCCAGACGACCAAGCTGATCAACCAGGTGCTGTGCGCGCTGAACTTCATGGCCGTCGCCGAAGCGACCAAGCTGGCGCTCGACGCCGGCGTCGACGCGCTCAAGATCCCGCAGGCGCTGAAAGGCGGCCGCGCCGACAGCGCCATCCTGCAGGAATACCTGCCGCGCTTCGCCACCCGCGACTACCGGCGAACCGGCCGCATCGACAACATGGTGAAGGACCTCAACGCCGCCCAGGACCTGGCGCGGCGCACGCACACCGCAATGCCGCTGACAGCCGTCTGCGCCGAGGTGCACCGGCTATTGACGGCCGCAGGGCTGGGCGGCGAGGACCAGGCCGCACTGATGGAATTTTTCCAACGCAAGGATGAGGAACCGAGCAGATGATCACGCGCTATGCGTTGTTTGAAGGTAAAGTGAAGGAAGGTCAGATCGAAGCGTTCCGCAAGGACGTGATTGAGACGGTTCTGCCGAAGTGGAAGGCCTTCCCGGGCGCGCTCGACGTTCGAGTCAGCTTCGCGGAAAAACGCGACGATGGTGCGCCTGAATTTCCGATGATCCTGGCGATCAACTACCCAGATATGGCGGCCGTCGATGCGGCTTTGGCCAGCCCCGTACGCGCTGAATCGCGTGCCGCGACAGAGGCAGTGTTGTCCAGGTACTTCGAGGGTCGCATTCACCACCACGTCACCATCGCCAACGAGTTTTCATTGGCCGGAGATTGACGAA
The DNA here is from genome assembly GCF_042682105.1 of Mesorhizobium calcicola. Lineage (NCBI taxonomy): Bacteria > Pseudomonadati > Pseudomonadota > Alphaproteobacteria > Hyphomicrobiales > Phyllobacteriaceae > Mesorhizobium > Mesorhizobium calcicola. The sequence goes on along the minus strand of NZ_JBHUGY010000034.1, from coordinate 103,080 downwards.
TATCAGGACGAAGATTCGATACTTATCAGCGCTCGATAGGAGACGCAGTGTAGAACGCAGTGAGGTCGGTTTGGTGCAATCTTTTGAGTAAGCATGCCAAGTCACGCCGAACACCGCCGGCAACGCGAAAGTATGGCCCCATTGCTGGCGAGCACTCCTCGGCACGTATTTTGCCGAACTTTCCGTTGTCGACGCGTTCGACGGACGCTTCGATCGGTCTCAAATTGGCCTTCAGCGGCTGACGTAGCGATGTCGGCTTTTGGACGACGGCAATAGCCGATTGAATGACCGAGGTGCAGGCGCAGAGCTGCCATTCGCTAGAAGATAAATGCGATCGGCGAGTGGCGGACCGGCTCCTTGAATCGACTTGGCGAACCTCTTCGTAAGCTATTGATAAATAACGATTATATTAGTCGCTGAGGGTGTATTAAAGGTTTTGATTTTATTGGCTTTTTCGTGGGCTCAAAATCAGAAACCTCCCGTATGGTTCCGTATCTTTCCGCAGATCGATGCCCACCATCCCCTGGTCGCCTGCCAGTGAACACTAAGGCCTTAACCAGACACCTCCGTCCGGCGCCGCCTGATCGCCTCGGCGATGAAGACACGCGACAGCGCGTGATAGAGCGGTTCGTGCGAGATCAGCCGCGCGGTGCCGTAGCCCAGCACCGCCGCGCACATCAGCGCTACGACATTGTCATGGTTGCCGGTCATTTCGAGGATGATAGACGAAGGCCGTCATCGGCGCCGACGCAACCAGAAGGCCATGGATAGCTTCGTCCGGATGAACGCCGGGACGATCTCGCCGACAGAATTCTTTACGCCTGAGAACATCGCGGCAAGCACGGCGCCGCCCCAGGCCTCGCTCTGAAAAATTCTGGAAAGCCTATCGCTGGGCCGAACGACATCGCACCTCATCAAGAAGTAAAACGCCCTTGTTTTGCGCCTTTGCCCGACGCCCTCCATTGCGTTAATCTGCAGACATGTCGTAATTCCACACCGATCATTTCGCGGAGGGGGCGAAGTTTCATGGAAATGCAGCAGGTCCGCTATTTCCTGGCTCTGTCCACCACCCTGAATTTCACCAGGGCGGCGGAAGAATGCAATGTCACCCAGCCGGCGCTGACACGCGCCATCAAGACGCTTGAGGACGAGCTGGGCGGCGAGCTTCTGCGGCGCGAGCGCCAGCATTCCCATCTGACCGAGCTTGGGCGCCGTATGCTGCCCTTGCTGCAGCAATGCTACGAAGCCGCGAACTCGGCGAAGTCGCTCGCCAAGGCGGTGCAGAGCAGTGATGTTGCACCCCTCAACGTCACCATCTCCAACAGCGTCAACATCGCGCTGCTTGTTTCGCCCTTCACGGAGCTTTTCCGTGCCTATCCAGGTGTGCACATGAAAATCAGCCGCGGCTCGCCGACGACGGTGGTCGAAGCGCTGAAGAACGGCGACGTCGAACTCGCGGTGGCTGGCCAACTGGGGGCGGCCTGGGACCGTCTCGACACCTGGCCGCTTTCAGAACTGGGCCGAGCACCTTTTGTGTGCGTCGCTGCTGCTTCTCGTGCTGACGCGCGGCGCCGGCGTCTTCTCGCTGGATTATGTCGCCGACAGACTGTTCCGTCGAAGCGCGTAAACGGCTCCGACGCTGATCAGAATCCCGGATCAAGAAATGGGTCTTTGATATCCCGATGACCGCCAGCTCTTGCCCGTAGCCGTTCGTTTCGGTTCAGGCACATGGCCATTTCCGAGGCAAACCATCCCTTTTCGCACGTCGCTGCCGCCGATCACCGCATCCATAGGTCGGAGGGTCTTTCGGAGTCGAAATATCTGGACTACGTGTGGCTGGTCGTCACCAGAAGGAGAAAATTGAACCGGGTTAAGGCTCATGACGTCGACGGTGCCCATCCTGGAGTCGGCGCAGCGGGGCATGCGATGAAGCCGAAGCTTGTCGAAGAGCCTGCCTTGGCGTTGGCGCAAATCGAAACGGACCTCGACGCGCTTTTGCGGGACGGCAAGCTGATCCGCCGCGAGTTCGGCAACAGCAATCTATGCCGGGCCAGCGAAGGGAACTAGATAGACCGTTCCGCGTCATAGATGCAGGTTCTCTTGCGGGAGTGGCATCGATGATCAGGCTCGTTTTCGTCGTCGCCGTGGCGCTTGCCTTGGGATGCGGCGGGACGGAGGCTTCCAAGCTTGACCTAACGGCTGTCAATCAGGCCCAATTCGCCGCCGGCAAACCCAAGGATGTCGATCCCACTGTCCTGAAAGCGCAGATCCTTTTGGATCGCGCCCGCTTCTCGCCCGGCCTGATAAATGGCCGCCTTTCAGAGAACTTTGCCAAGGCGGTTACGGCCTTTCAATCCGCGAACGGATTGCCGTCCAATGGCAAGCTCTCTCAGGAGACTTGGGACAAGCTAGTGGCAACCTCCGCCAGCCCGGTGCTGATAACCTATGAGGTGACGCGCCAGGATCTGCGCGGGCCCTTCACCAAGCGCATTCCGGCTCGCATGGAGAGGATGGCCCGTCTACCAAGGCTCGGCTATCGCAACTCGACGGAGAAGCTGGCGGAGCGCTTTCATATCAGCGAACAGTTGCTCAGAAGGCTCAATCCGGGCATCGGCTTCAGGAAGGCCGGCACAATGTTAGTAGTGCCAGATGTTGGCCGGGATGGTCCTCCCGCCGCCGTCGCGAGCGTTGAGGTCGACAAAGGCGCTCGTCTGGTGCGCGTTCTTGATCCTTTGGGTAAATGGCTCGCAGTCTATCCTGCCTCGATCGGCAGCGACGAGAAACCTGCGCCAAGCGGCATGGCAGAGATCAAACGTGTGGTTCACAATCCCACCTATCACTATAATCCGGACTTCGCTTTCCAGGGTGTCAAGACCAAGCGGCCGTTCACCCTCGCTGCCGGGCCGAACAATCCCGTAGGATCGGTCTGGATCGACCTTTCTATCGAAAGCTATGGTATTCACGGCACGCCCGAACCGGCCAAGATCAGCACAACCTTCTCGCACGGCTGCATCCGGTTGACCAACTGGGACGCCGAAGATCTCGCCTCTATGGTGCAGAAAGGCATGAAGATTAACTTCAAGGGCTAGAGGCTGGAAGCTGGGGTTGCCCAACTGAGCGCGCCACGAGACGAATGGCGCGCCTCGCCGGCCCCTTTTTCAGAATCATGATCAACTGGTGAGGCGCTTCGGAACCTTTCCCCCCGCGATGCACTTCCTGTGCATGTCCCGGAAGATTGAACTGCCAATCCTGCAAGAGAACAGCCCCGACCGGGAAATCAACTGTGAGGTCGCTTTAGAGCCCGCGTTCGAGGAATTGGCCGCAGCGTCACAAGCCCGCGGATGGACAGCCCAAGAAACGGCGGCAACTCTCCTGAGAATCGCAAAGGCGCATGCGGACCGGCTTGAGGTTATCGTAGATACAGACGGTTTTTGGAGGCGGGCCAGCTCGATTTCGTTGGATGCTGCCGCAGAGGTCTTTCGCGACGCAATGCGGCAGACTGTCAAGCGGTACTCACTTTGGTATCTGGTAGAGGGCGTGCTGCTGGTCGCGGCCGGAATTTTAGCCGTGATCTTTCCTATGATCTCGTCGGTTGCTGTGGTGGTCCTGCTCGGGTGGCTGCTGATCATCAGCGGAGCCCTGCAAGGCATAAGCCTAGTCGGTGCGGGCCACGTGCCTCATTTCTGGTTGCAACTCATCTCTGTCATCCTTGCTGTGATGATTGGTCTCCTTTTTCTGCGCCATCCTGGAAACGGCCTGCTAACTATCACCTTGCTGCTGATCGTCTTCTTCATGATCGAGGGCATCTCGAAGGTAGTTTTCGCCCTCACCATCCGTCCCTTTCCCAATTGGGGCTGGGTCTTGGGGAGTGGACTGATTGGGATTCTTCTTTCCCTGATACTGTGGATCAGGATCCCCCTGACGGCCGTGTGGCTGATTGGACTGCTGTTGGGGATAGAGCTGATTAGCGTCGGCGCGGCAACTGCTTACCTCGCTTGGCAGGTACGGAAGAGTTGATCCCTCCTCGGACTCGAACCCCAAATGGGCTGGAGGCCGATGCAGCGACGTGCATGGGTAGTCTGATTGAGGCCAACACACCCCTGCCGGTGGCATTCTATTCCGACATGCGCATGGTCTTTCGGATAGTGAAGGCTCAGACTCGTGCCAGCCTTGGCATGACGCAGATTGGCCGAGCCTTGTCCGAGCTCAACGTCAAAATCTTGGGCGCCAATTTGAGCCAGGCAAAGCCAGGTCCAACGTGTCAATCATCCGTTGCTAGGACGGGCACTGCAGCATTCACGACCAACTGCAACGATCTGAAGATCTGACCGGCCGGACAATCTGCATCGCGTCGTGAGCTGGTCCGCCGGGCGACTCCGCGATTGCTGTGCAAATCCGAGCATCATCCAGGTCCAGCCCTGTCCAGTTGTTTTGGGAATCCGGCATGGAAAAACCACCGATGCCCTGGCTTACCCCGCATTGAAGGTGACCTCTCGCCTTCACGTCATCTAGCGTGCCCGCAACGGCTGGAAAGGCAAAGGACGCGATGGCAGCACCGAAAATCAGCCCGATAAACTTCTGTCGCATGATCATTCCCCTGTGATGCAATCTTGAACACCTCGGCTAGCGGCGTGAACCTTGCCTCAGGGGGATCATCGATGGGCTGACGCCGCAAGGGAATATGTGTTTTTGTGTGTTCATTATGCAGTAAATGCGAATGGCTTGGTGCGAACACCAGCGCTCGGCAGCTACTCTGTAATGACCGCCAGGCGCGATTACCTAGATAGAAAGGTCCGCTAGCCAACGCCCGCGATTTCTCCGGGCCTGCTTTCGAAATCGAAAAGCCTTTGGGTCGCGAGAGCAGCGGCGCCCCTCGCCCAGGAATCGTCGGCCCAGTCCGGCGTGATCGGCGGTGGCGCCCACATGGCATGGCGCCCCAGCGCCTCGCGCATGGGTTCGAAGAGATAGTCGCCAAAGGTGACGGCTTCGCCGCCGCCGACGATCACTTCCGGATCGATGATGTTGCAGAAGCCGCCCAAAAATCTGCCGATGCCTTCGCCCGCTTCTCGCAGCATATTCAAGGCTGTCTCATCGCCGACCCGCGCTGCCTCGTGCATGTCGTGGCGGGTCACTTCGGCTGACAGGCCCTTTGCGTCTCTCCACCGCTTGACCAGGGCCGGCTCCGAGAAAAAGGTCTGCAGGCAGCCGCGCCGGCCGCACTCGCACAGTGGCCCGTTCGGATCGTAGATGGAGTGGCCCATCTTGCCCGCTGCCCCGCTCGCGCCGTGATGGACGGAGCCGTCGATCACCACCGCGCAGCTGATGCCGGCGCCGATGGCTAGCGCACCGACGGTGCGATGATGCCGGCCGAGGCCGAACAATTGCTGCGCCAGCGCGAAGGCGTTGGTGTCGTCGTCGGCCCAGACCGGCACGTTGACGAGTTCCGCGAGCATGGCTGCGATCGGCACGTCGGTCCAGTTGAACCGGTGGCTGAGCCGGCAGACGCCGTTGTCGATGACCCCGGGCACCGCGATGCCGATGCCGCTGAGCTGCGCCCCCGACGGTGCGTCGCGATCCGCAAGCAATTGCTTGACGGCGGCGGCACAGGCTTGCGCCGTGCTTTGCGGCGACTGATCCGGCACGGCCACCCGCCTGGAGACGAGCGGGGTCGTGGCCAGGTCGGTCAGCACGCAATCGATGGCGCCGACCATCAGCTTCAGCCCGACGACGAGACGGCCCGCATAATTGATGTCGATCGGGATGGGACGCCGACCGGGCGCCCCGAGACTGGCTTCTCCCTCGACCAGTATGTTCTCATTCAACAGGTCGGTGACGACGAAGGTCACCGCCGCCGGGCTCAGGCCCGTGACCCCAGCGATCTCGGCGCGGCTGATTGCCCCTTCCCGTCGCAACAGGTTCAGGATCAGCCGCCGATTGATCGCCCGCGACGTCTGCTGATCACCTTTGAGTTTCATTCCCGCCTCATTATTAATTTTGTAAATTAAGTATTGACCTGCTTCATTTGCATACGCTACCGTTTGCCTCGGTTCAATTGGAATCCGGCTGTTCTCAGGGAGGAGATAGAAGCCATGACCATCGACGTTACAGCCCTGTCCACGACAAGGCGCCGTTTCCTCAAGGGCACGGGCGCAGCTTTCGCCGCCTCCGCCACTGGAGGGCTTTGCCTACCGGCACTGGCGCAGTCGCAGGAAATCGCCATTATTTCCAATCTAAGCAATGTCGGGCAACGTGAGATCCTGCAACGGCTCGCAACCGAGTACGAAGCGAAGTCCGGTGCCAAGATCGTCATCAACAATATGGACCACGAGGCCCACAAGACCGCGATCCGCAGCTATCTCGTCGTCGGCGCGCCCGACATCTGTTTCTGGTTCTCCGGCAACCGCATGAAGGCCTTTGTCCAGAAAGGCCTGTTCGACGACATCTCCGACCTGTTCGCCAAGGAGAATTACAAAAGCGTGCTCGGCGCCACGACCAACGCGGTCACCGTCGGCGACAAGCAATACGGCCTGCCGATGGGCGGCTTGCTCTGGGGCCTGTTCTACCGCAAGGACGTTTTTGCCGAACACAATTGGACGCCACCGAAGACCTGGAACGACTTTCTTGCCTTTGGCGAGGCCGCGAAATCCGCCAGCATGATCCCGATGAGCATGGGCACCAAGGAACTCTGGCCGGCCGGCGGCTGGTTCGACCATATGAACCTGCGCATCAACGGTCTCGACAAGCACATCGCCCTGATGGACGGCAAGGTCCAGTACACCGATCCGATGCTGACGCCCGTCTTCGACAAATGGAACGATCTGATCAAGGCAGGTCTCTTCTCGCCGAACCACAGCTCCTTCGGTTGGGAACAGGCCGGCGCCGCGCTGGCGCAGAAGAAAGCGGCCATGATGGACCTCGGCGGCTTCGTCAGATCCGCCTTCCCGGAGGCCGACTTACCGCAACTCGCCTACGCGCCATTTCCTGAAATCGTCCCCGGTGTCGCCCGGTACGAGGATTTCTCGGTCAACTCCATCCATGTCCCTGCCAATGCCAAGAACAGGCAAGGCGCACGTGACTTCCTCGCCTATTTCTACAAGCCGGAGAATCTGGCGGCTTTCCTCGCCGCCGAGGGAGCCATTCCGCCGCGCAACGACTGCCCGCCCAGCAAGGATCCGCTGGTCAACGCCGCCGTCGAGGAACTGAAAAAAGTGGTTGGAACGTCACAATACTACGATCGCGACACCGATCCGGACATGGCCCAGGAAGGCATGACCGGGCTTCAGGAGTTCATGGTCAAGCCCGAACGGCGCGACCAGATTCTCGAGCGGCTCGAAAAGACCCGCAAGAGAATTTTCGGTTAGTCCTCCCGGACCTGACGGGACGCTGCCCGATCCGGACGGCTCCCGTCTCCTTTTGGATGAAACACCCATGCCCCGCTTCTGGCGTCGAAATCGTCACTGGTTGACACCGGTCCTGTTCCTGCTGCCGGGCCTTATCCTGTTCAGCGCGGTGATCCTCGCCGCCTCCGTCGAGACGATCTGGATCTCGCTGCATGACTGGGACGGCATCGGCGCCAAGACCTGGGTCGGCATCGCCAACTATGTCGAACTGGCCGACGACCCGCAGTTCTACGTCTCGCTCAAGAACAATGTCATCTGGCTCATGATGTTCATGCTGGCGCCGCCGATCGGGCTCGCGCTTGCCCTGATCGTCAACCAGCAGATCCGCGGCATGCGCATTCTGAAGTCGCTGTTCTTCGTCCCGCTGGTGCTGGCGACTGTGACCGTGGGCGTCGTCTTCGGCTGGGTCTACGACCCCAACTACGGCTTGCTGCAGCTGACTTTCGACATGTTCGGCACCACCGCGCCGGCGCTACTTTCCGACGAGAATTTCGTCACCTTTGCCGTTGCCGGTGCCGGCCTTTGGCCGCAGATCGCCTTCTGCATGGTCCTGTTCCTGGCGGGACTGAACAACCTCAACGACGATTTGATCGGCGCCGGACGCGTCGACGGCGCGCGCGGCTGGCGCATGCTGCGCCACGTCATTCTGCCGCAGCTGTCGCAGGTCGGCTTCATCGCCATCGCGGTGACGGTTATCGGCGCGCTGCGCTCTTTCGATATGGTCGCGGTGATGACCAGCGGCGGCCCTTACGGCTCCTCGACGGTGCTCGCCTACCAGATGTACGAGGAATCGATCTTCTCCTACCGCTTCGGCTATGGCGCGGCGATCGCCACGGTTCTCTTCGTCATCATGATCGCCTTCATCGCCTGGTATTTGCACGGCCTCATCAAGGCCGAGCGGAGCAACGCCTGATGTACCCGCGCCCGATCCCGGAAGACGCCAAGATCAAACGCGCGCTCTATGTCGGCGGCGTGACGTTCGTCGTCATCCTCTGGCTGTTACCACTGCTTGCCGTGATGCTGACGTCTATCCGCTCCAATGAGGAGCTGATGGCGGGTAACTACTGGGGCTGGCCGCAAAAGTTCAGCCTGATCGAGAATTACACGGCGGTTTTCGAGCAGACCGCGATGCTACGGTTCTTCCTCAACAGCCTGCTGATCACTATTCCCTCGGTCATCGGTGTCCTGATCCTGTCGACATTGACCGGCTTCGTGCTGTCCCGCTACCCGTTCCGCGGCTCCAACCTCGTCTTCGCGCTGTTCGTCGGCGGCAATTTTCTGCCGGCGCAGATCATGATGATCCCGGTGCGCGACCTGATGGTGAGGCTCGGCCTCTACGACACCGTCTACGCGCTGATCGTGTTCCACATCGCCTTCCAGACCGGCTTCGCGACGCTGTTCATGCGCAACTTCATCGCGGCCCTGCCCGGCGAATTGTTCCAGGCGGCGCGCGCCGAGGGCGCATCACCTTTCCAGATCCTGCGCCACGTCGTGGTTCCCCTGGTGAAGCCGGCACTGGCGGCACTCGCCATCCTCACCTTCACCTTCGTCTGGAACGACTATTTCTGGGCGATCGTTCTAACCCAGAGCGACGCTGTCAAACCCGTCACCGCCGGACTGAACAATCTGCGCGGCGAATGGACGTCGGCCTGGAACATCGTTTCGGCGGCCACGATCTTCGTCGCGCTGCCGCCGGTCGTCATGTTCTTCCTTATGCAGAAGCATTTCATCACCGGCCTCACCATGGGGGCGGTCAAGGGATGACGTCTCGAGCAACCGGATATATTCGGCAAACACGGAAAGGCGCCCCGTTATGAGCAGCGTGGAGTTGCGCAAGGTCGACAAGCACTATGTCGGCTACCACGCCCTGAAGACGATCGACCTGAAGATCGAAAAGGGTGAGTTCGTCGTGATGGTCGGGCCCTCCGGCTGTGGAAAGTCGACTTTGCTGAAGACGATTGCGGGGCTCGAGACCATCAGCTCCGGCCAGATCGTCATCAACGGGCGCGATGTCACCAAGGAGGAGCCCGGCGACCGCGGCATCGCCATGGTGTTCCAATCCTACGCGCTCTATCCGCACATGACCGTGGCGGAAAACATGGGCTTCGGCTTGCGCATGGCGAACCGCCCGAAGGCGGAGATCGACGCCGCTGTCAGGCGTGCCGCGCAGATCCTTCGCCTCGAAGAGCAGCTCGACAAGCGCCCGAAGCAACTGTCGGGCGGCCAGCGCCAGCGCGTCGCCATCGGCCGCGCCATCACTCGCTCGCCGGAAGTGTTTCTGTTCGACGAACCGCTGTCCAACCTCGACGCCGCATTGCGCACCCAGATGCGGGTGGAGCTTTCGAGCCTTCATGCCCAGCTCGGATCGACCATGATCTACGTCACCCATGACCAGGTCGAGGCGATGACCATGGCGGACCGGATCGTGGTCCTGAACAAGGGGCAGATCGAGCAGGTCGGCTCGCCGCTCGAACTCTATGCCAATCCGGCAAACCTCTTCGTCGCCGGCTTCCTCGGCGCGCCGCGCATGAACTTCATCGAGGCCAAGGTGGAAACCGTCGGCGCGGCTGGCGTCACCCTGGCGGCCGCCGGCGTGCCGGAGCTGACCATGGCCGATATCGACAGGACTGGCCTTGCCACCGGCGATGCCGTGACCGTCGGCATCCGGCCGGAAAATCTACGTGTCGTCGAGCAGGCAGGCACACAGATGGTGTCCTTCCCAGGCCAGGTGCGGCTGGTCGAACATCTGGGGCGCGAAACGGTTCTCTACCTCGACGCCGCTCCCCTCCAGACGATCAATTCGGACAGCGGCACCGGCAATTTCACGCTGCAGCTCAACAAGGTTTCTCCGGTCAGTGTCGGGGCCGGGTTGAAGATCGGCTTCGACATCGGCGACGCCTACCTCTTCGGAGCCGATGGTCGCACGCTGACGCCGCGAAAACCCGTCGCCTCAACCTGATCCCTTCAATCCGAGAGTTTTATCCGCATGCACCGCAAGACGCCCGCCCCGCTGTCCGTATGGCGACCGCTCAATCTCGACCGCTTTCTGCTCGGAGCGCCGCACTATCCCGAACATGTCGACGAAAGCTGGTGGCGCCGCGACGCCGAGCGCATGGCCACCGCCGGCGTCAACACGGTGCGGATGGGCGAGTTCGCCTGGCATATCTTCGAGCCCCATGAAGGCAAGTTCTGCTTCGACCTGTTCGACCGGGCGATCGACGTGCTCGGGGAAGCCGGGATCGGCACGATCATGTGCACGCCGACCGCCACCCCTCCCCGCTGGCTTACGGCGAACTATCCCGAGGTGCTGCGTGTCGACGTGAACGGCCGGTCGGCCGGCCATGGTTCACGCCAGCACGCGGACACGACAAGCCCGGTGTTTCGCGCCCACAGCCGCCGCATCACCCGCGCGATGGCGAGCCACTACAAGGACAATCCGCGCGTCATCGGCTGGCAGACGGACAATGAGCTCAACACCACGGTGTCGGAGTCGTTTGCGCCGTCGACACGGCTGGAATTCCAGAAATACCTGCAGAAGACATACGGCACGATAGACGCGCTGAATTTCGCCTGGGGCGGAAACTTCTGGGCGACGGCCTATGACGATTTCTCCCAGATCGAACTGCCCCGCCCACTGATGCCATCCTATCCGAGCCCCGGACACGTACAGGATTACCATCGCTTCCTGGCTGCGGCGACGGCAGCTTTTCAACACGACCAGGTCGAGGTCCTGCGTGCCACCAATCCAGACTGGTTCATCTTTCACAATCTTGGTCAGCTCGCCGACATCGACTTCCGGGGCCAGTTCGGACAAGACCTCGATTTCATCGCCTTCGATATTTATCCGATGCTCTACGACGAGATGCGCCGTACCGGGGGGCATGCGGCGACGCAGGCCTTGCATCTCGACATCTGCCGCGCCTATTCCGGCAACTTCATCGTACCGGAGCAGGCGGCGGGGCTCGGCAGCCAGCCTGGGTTTTCGACGATGACGCCGGAGCCCGGCGAGATGCGCCGCATGGCAATGACGTCTGTGGCGCGCGGCGCCGACGGCATCATGTTCTTCCGCTGGCGTCCTGCGCATTTCGGCGCCGAGATCTACTGGATGGGCGTCATCGATCACGACGACGTGCCACGCCGACGCTATGACGAGGCGAGCCGTTTCTTCCATGAGATCACCGCCATCAAGGACCAGATTCTGGGCACGGTCGTGCGCATGGATCTCGGCATCGCCGGCGCCGACTTCGACAATCAGGAAGCCCACAAGACCTATCCGATCGGCCTGCCGAGCCCGCTAGAGGATGCAACACTGCTGCACCGCCACTGCTACCGCAATGGTATCGCCTGCGGCTTCATCCATCCGGAAGACGATCTATCCAGGCTCAAGGCGCTCTATGTTCCGCATTGGGTGATGTGGAAGGATCAATGGAACGATGCCGTCGAAACCTTCGTGCGCAATGGCGGCACACTGATCCTGTCGGCGATGAGCGGGACAAGGGACGAGAACAACCACATCATCCGCGAGCAGGCGCCTGGCAATGCCCTGGCTACGTTGAGCGGCGTCAGGGTCACCGAGTTCGGACGCGTCGTTCCCGAGGGCGGCAATGGCCTCTTTCCCCTGTTCCGGCAGGCCGCCATGGGCGCTTATGTGCCGCCATCGCCGCTGCCGTCCTCTTCGGCGGAGCGGAAATATCATTTCGCCCTTGGCAACAGGCAGTTCGAGGCCGCGCATCTGTATGAGTTGCTCGAGGTCGCCCCAGACACCGAAGTGCTGGGCGTCTGGTCGAACCGTTTTTGTGCCGGGCAGCCGGCGATCACTTCGCGATCGCTCGGCCAGGGTCGCGTCGTCTATATCGGCACCTATCTGACGCCGGAACTCGCCGAAACGATCGTCGATGTCGTGCTGGCCAAGGCGGGCGTCACGCCTCTGCTCCCCGAACTGCCGGCTGGGGTGGAGGTGTCGATCCGGGAAGCCAAAGACCGCCAGCTGATGTTCATCCTGAACACCAGGGAAAGTCCCGTCACTATACCGAACGTGCCCCCGGGGATCGACCTGCTGACGAGCCGGCCGGTTGCCGGCGCCGTTGAACTCGAAGCCTATGGCTGTATCGTGGTTTTGCTCAGCCTTTGAGGGCTCACCGAGGACGATCGCGATAAATGGCGGACCCGAAGATCGGAGGCAAGCAGCCCGCGACGAGTACGCCTTTTTTCTGCCCTTGATCTTGCAGTCTGGCGTGCCAGCTGAACCGATAGCGTGAGGAGTCGTACACCCTCGGATTAAAACCGTTATAGGCTTTGCTAAGGTTCCACATGGATAACAAAAGGCCCAAGGAGTCAGAGTGATATGGAACCAGTTGAAGCGGCCGTCCCTCCCTATCACCTTCAGCTCGCGCGGATGTTTGCGGAACGACAGACGGCGGAATTCGACGCTACGGTGTGTCCTGTCAGGGACGTTCTGGATCGAGTAGGGGACAAATGGACGATGCTGGTCCTGATCGCGTTGGCGGAACGTCCACGCCGGTTCAGCGAGATAAACCGCACGATTCCAGACATCTCCAAACGCATGTTGTCGCAAACCCTGCGCACGCTGGAACGGGATGGGCTGGTCCTGCGCAGCGTGTTTCCGACCAATCCGCCCAGCGTGGAATACAGGCTCAGTGAACTCGGCCGCACCGTCTTCGAGCCGCTCACGATGCTTGTGCGCTGGGTGGAGCGAAGCCACGATGCGATCGGGACGGCGCGAAAGCAATACGATACCTCTCCCTAAAGCGCCGATCGCGGCTGGTGGCAGACCGCGCAAGCCAGGGCGTTGAAGGTGGGTGTCCTCTCCGCCTTCGCGGTCAGCCGATCGTGATGACGAGCCGCCCGGTGACATGACCTTGCGCGCTTAGTTCCTGCGCGGCGGCAATCTGATCGAGCGGAAAGGTTCGCTCCACAGGCAAGGTGAAGGATCCTGCTGCGTGCAGCGCGGCGGCATGTTTCAAGGCAGGCGTCGCGTCCCTGCTATCGAACGATGTCCTCGCGCCGTGCTGTGGCGCACTGAAGTCGGCGATCGACACAACCCTGGAAGGGTTGCCGGTGATCGCCACCAGATCCGGTATGATGCCGGATCCCGTGACATCGAGCGCCGCTTGCACTCCGTCCGGCGCAAGCGCCGCCACCCGCTCGCGAAGGCCGGCTCCATAGGTCGTCGGGATGGCTCCCAGGGACCGCAGATATGCATGCTTCGGCTCGCTCGCCGTGCCGATCGTGCGGATCCCGGCGGTCTTCGCCAGCTGGATCGCCGCGGTTCCGACCCCGCCGGCTGCGCCGCTGACAAGCAGCGTCTCGCCGGGCTTCACGGCGACCTCGTCGATGATCCGCATGGCCGTCTCCACCGCGACCGGGAAACCCGCCGCCTCTTCGAACGATAGGCTGTCGGGCTTGCGTGCCCATTGGTCGAGGATTGCATACTCGGCCATCGTGTCATGGCCCTTGCCGAAGACGGGATCGCCCACGGACAGGTTGGTCACGCCTTCACCGATCGCATCGACAACGCCCGCTGCGTCGATCCCGACCCCGGCCGGGAACGAGAGGGGCATAAAATCGCGCATATGTCCGGCCCGCAGTTTCCAGTCGATCTGGTTGATGCCGGCGGCTTTGACCGCGATCCGCACCTCGCCAGGATCTGGCTTAGGAACATCGACCTCCTCGATCTTCAAGACTTCCGGGCCACCGTAGTCGTGAAAACGTGCTGCCTTCATTTGGGCACTCCATATTTGCGTGGTGAATGGATTCAGTATTGAAGAAGCCGATGGCTAACGCCGTCCCGGCATAAACCGATCACGAAAATCTCGCGTAAGTCGAAATCGCGATGATCGTCCTTCGTCGGCCATATGCCGTCGAAGGTAACTAGATGAGACCGCGAAGACTGTGAAGGAGGCAGGAATTTATCACCAGGTAACGCAGCGATAACCAGCTGCCGCGCCGCTTGCATTGTAGCGCGGCTTCGCTTTATCCAATGCACTGCGCCGATCCTTGTTTCGACTGATCGTTCGCCTCTCATCAACCTGTGAACGATCGGCTATGCCTGCGGGCCAATGCCTATCGTGCCTTATATTATGCAACGCCGCAGAGCCGGTCCCAATTGCCGTGCGCGAATTTGCGCTTGTCCGTTTCGTCCAAGGTCAGCGCGTCGAGAAAGCCGCGCGCGTTGCCGCCCGGCCGGTACTGGTACGGATAATCCGTCGAGAACAGGATGCGATCCGGCCGGACGGCGTCGATCGCACGCTGGAGATAGTCGGGGCTGAACATGCCGCTGGCGGTGAGGTAGAGATTGTTCCGCACATAGTCGAGGAACGGCCTGTCGAGTTTCGAGACCCGGTCCAGCATCACGAGGCGCTCAAGGTAGAAAATCACCACTTCGCCCCAATGACCGAGAATGACTTGAAGACCGGGGTGGCGATCGAAGACCCCGCCCAGCACCATGCGGATAAACTCGATACCTGCTTCGTAGTGCCATCCGAGCCCGAAGCTTGCCAGGGCAAGGTCCATGGGCGCGCCAAATCCCGAATAATAGGCATCGCGGACGGTGGGCTGGGGGATTTGCGGATGGATCATGAGGGGTATGTCGAGCGCTGCGGCGCAAGCGAAGGTCGGCTCGAACATGGCATCGTCGAGATGCTTCTCGCCGACCCGGCCGTAAAGAACCGCGCCCTTGCAGCCAAGCTCTTCGACAGCGCGCCGGAGCTCCTGCGCCGACGTATCCGGATCGGCAAAGGGCAGCACGGCGAGCGCCTCGAACCGGGTCGGGTTTGCTGCCACCGTTTTGGCCAGCTGGTCATTGACGCGGCGCGCTAGATCGATGCCGTGAAACCCGAGATTGTTGAGGCCCGGCGTCGTAAGCGACAGGACTGCCACGTCGATCCCGGTTTCGTCCATCAGCGCAAGCCGCCCCTCACCGAAATCGGCAAGGCGCTCGTCGATGACCGGCGGATTGAGAGCGAGGGTTCCATCATCGCCGCCGGGGATCGTGGTCCAGGCCTGTTTAACCTCGCCCGGGAGGACATGCTCCTCGATTGCGACGATCTTCATGATGCACGCTCCTTCACGGCTTCGTCTGCGCTCTGTCCGTTCTGCCGTGCCCGGCGCCAGACGACGCGCCACACTTCCTCGTCCCGCGTGGACGTGAGGATGAGCTGGTCGCCCACCACCCGGTAGGCTCGCGGAAGGTCCTGCCCCACGAGATCTTGAACCAAGGCGCCGTCAACGTGATAGACAAAGGTACTGGACACGGGGTCGAGCATGATCGTGCCGTAGCTCGCCTCGTATCCGCCGGAGCTATAGGCGTTGTCGGGCACAGACGCATCCAGATTGCGGACCTGAATCGCCATATGCCCATGCGCCGTGAGGACGAGGAGGCCGACCGCGTTCGACTCCGTTGTCGTTCCGTCCGCCTGCGGCAGCTCGATCGCCGCGAGACGCCAGGCTCCTGCCAATCGGCCTATCGTCTCGATATCAGCTGCACCTTGACCGCTCGTTCCGGTAACAGTCGCCATTAGCGGATCTCCTTGTCGAAGGTGGCCCTGCCGTGACCCGGGCACTCAGCGGACCAAACCGTCGTTCCCGAGCGGGAACGCCGATGTCGCTCAGGCCGTCGCGGTCAGTTGATCGACGATCGCCTGTCCCACACCATGCGCCGAGGCCGGGTTCTGGCCGGTGACGAGGCGCCCGTCGACGACGACTTTCTCTGTCCAATTCGGCGCCGGCTGGTGCAGCGCGCCCCGCTCCTTCAGCGTGGTGGCGAGCAGATAGGGCACGACCTTTGTGTATTTGACTTCCGCCTCCTCCTCGTCGGTGAAGGCGGCAAGCTTCTTGCCGGCGACGAGATAGCTGCCGTCAGACAGGGTGGCGTTCACCAGGGCGGCCGGGCCATGGCAGACAGCGGAAACGATGCCGCCCGCTTCCCAGATCGCGCGGATGATCTTCTGCACGGCCGCGCTATCGGCGAAGTCCCACATCGTACCATGGCCGCCGGCGAAGAAGACCGCCGAGTAGCGCGAGGGGTCGAGGTCGCCCAGGACGAGCGAATGCGCCAGCGCGTCACGAAATTCCTTGTCCTTCCAGAAACGGGCGTTAACCGGATCGGAAAGGTCGAAGAAGTCGATCGGCGGATGGCCGCCGCGGATCGAGGCGATCTCCACTGGAATGCCGGCCACCTCGAACACCTCGAGCGGGTGGGTGAGTTCGACCAACGCAAAACCGGTCGGCTCGCCGCTGTCGCCGCGGATCGGATGACTGGTGACCACGCAAAGGATAGGCTTGATGGTGTCTGGCATTTTTATGCTCCTTGGGACTTGAGTGAGGCCATGTCGATGACGAAGCGATACTTCACGTCGCTCTTCAACATGCGCTCATAGGCTTCGTTGATCTTTTGGATGGGAATGATCTCGACATCGGAGACGATGCCGTGCGCCCCGCAGAAATCGAGCATCTGCTGGGTTTCGGGCACGCCGCCGATGAACGATCCGGAGATCGCCCGGCGACCACGCACCACCCCGCCGGCATTCACCGGCGTGCCGAGCGGACCCAGGTATCCGACGAGCACCAGAACGCCCTCCAGCGCGAGCGTTGGCATGTACGGGTTGACGTCATGGTCATAGGGGACAGTGTCGATGATGACGTCGAACCGACCGGCGACAGCGTTCATCTGCTCCGGTTCGCCCGAGAGCACGACATGATCCGCGCCGAGGCGGAAGGCGTCCTCCTCCTTGCCGGCCGAGCGTGTGAACAGCGTGACGTCGGCGCCCAGCGCCTTGGCGAGCTTCAGCGCCATGTGGCCGAGGCCACCGAGGCCGATCACGGCGACCTTGCTGTCCTTGCCGACATTCCAGCGGTGCAGCGGCGACCAGGTGGTGATTCCGGCACAGAGCAGCGGCGCTGCGCCGGCCGGATCGAGCCCGTCGGGCATCGACAGCACGAACTTGTCGCGCACGACGATGGAATCCGAATAGCCACCATAGGTGACGCTGCCGTCCTGCCGGTCGATGCTATTGTAGGTGTATGTCGAGCCCTCGACGCAATCCTGTTCCCAGCCCTTCAGGCAAGGCTTGCAGTGCTGGCAGGAGTCGACCATGCAGCCGACGCCAACCAGGTCGCCTGCCTTGAAGCGGGAAACGCCCGTGCCGACCTCGCGCACGCGGCCGATGATCTCGTGACCAGGTACGATCGGATAGGTCGTGAAGCCGCCATGGTTGCGAGCCAAGTGCAGATCCGTGTGGCAGACCCCGCAGAAGAGGATGTCGATGACGACGTCGTCTGGACGCGGTGCGCGCCGTTCGAACGCGAACCGTTCGAGCGAACCAGTGGCCGATTGAGCCGCGAAGCCCATTGCTTTCATGTTGGTACCTCTTATTCCCGCGCCCGGCGCAGCCGATCTGCCTGGCCCGACCGCGCCTTCGGAGCGCGGTCGGGAGCGGATATGGCGAGCTTCAATCTCAGGCGTTTCCAGGGGCGAACAGCGTTTCCCAATTCAGGAAGGGACCGAGCGGGATCACGTCCCAATCGATCACGCCGGCCTTGGCGAGGGGAAACTCGGCGAGCGCCTTCTTGGCGGCCTCGACGGACTCGGCCTCCGCGATGATAGCGACGCCAGGACGGTCCACTCGGAAATAGATGTCGCGGATGATACCGCCCTTGTACATCTGCCAGGCGTGGCGGGCTTCATCCTGCATATGTGGTTGGTATTTCTCGATCGTGGCGCCCGGCTGTGGGACGTCGAGGCAAAGCAGCTTCATGGTCATGCTCCTTGATTGGATAAGGCGGATTGAGCGGGTTGGAACTGGCGGGCGATCTGCGCCACGCGACGTCCGAGATATTGCGCGGTGCGTAGATCGCTGTCCGGCGGCGCGACGTCGGGCGCCTGATCCACATTCGCGTGCGTCATCACCCCGAGCCAGCTTCCAAGCCGGTTCAGATCGTCGGGGCTCGACGTGCTGCTGTTGTTGCCCGGCATCAGGTCGAGGCCGACCCAGATCATGCCATGCTGGGCGGCGAAGAGCGCCATCGAGACCAGCGAATTCAGCTTGTCGCCGTGCTGCGCACCTGAATTGGTGAAGCCGGCGGCAATCTTGTTGCGCCACTTCAGTTCGGTCCAGGCGGTCTTCGTGGACTCCTCGAAGAACTGCTTGAGCCTGGCGCTGATCATGCCGTTGTAAGTCGGCGATCCGAAGACGATCGCATCGCTCTTCTCGAGCGTCTCCCAGTCTATCGGGCCGTCGGAGACGGCGATGAGACTAGCCTCCGTGGCTTCAACATCCCGCACGCCTTGGGCCGTCGCTTCGGCGACGCGCGCGGTATGGCCATAGCCGCTGTCATATACGATTGAAACTAACAAATTTGGCGTCCTTCTGAGTCACGTTGGGGAGGACGAGGACGGCCGTAACGTCGGTTGCCGGCGTTCGGACTGAGCTCGCCTCAAAAATATCGGTTGTGTGGCAGCCGCTATACCGTAGAATTTGAATTACCATTAGTGATTGTTTATCCCGTCTTTGGTTCCGCCTGTTCTACAGTTGTTCAGTTTGGTTTGTTGGAGAGGCGAGAGTGCGCGACCGGTTCGATCGCGTTCAGATCGTTGCCGGGGTGGGAGAGGCGAGCGGTTTCGCACGAGCGGCCGACGGGCCGTCGCTGACGCGCACTAGGCCGTGGGCGTGGCGGCGGCGCGCTTGGAAGGGCGCAACGGCGCTCTTGGCGCTGAAACCTCGCGGTGGGCTCAGCCGAGCCTCTTCTTCAACTCAATGTTCTCACGGAAGAGACGCGTGACTGTCATGAAGACGCCGTTCAGATAGTTTTGATAGACGATCAGGGTTTCCGGATCCACGCCCGCCGCCGCCGCAAAGTGCGCTACCAGGGCATCGGAATCGGACAGATATTGGTACGGCGCGATTTCGGCTGTCGGGAAACTCGACTTGCCCGTCGTGTTCTTCAGGAGGTCGGCAATCCTGTTCTGCTCTTCCGGCGTCGAGGCTTCCACCAGCTTCACGCGGTCGATCAGCCCAGCCTCCAGCAGGAAGATCAAGAGTTTCATGCAGAATGGGCATCCCTTCAGGAGGTAGACGGAAGGGGTGTGTCCGATGACGGTCAAAATGGCTCTCCTTGCGTCGGCACGGGGGTTCAGCTGCGACTGTTCATCCGCTCGAACATGGCCTCGCCCAGCTGGCGAGTTTGAACCGAAATCCCGACAAGAACTTCGTCCTTGTCCGCTTCGAGCTGGGCCAGCGCGTCGGTTGCGAACGCTTCGGGGTGACCATCATGCGGCTGGCGGTCCCCTCGCTGCGCGTGCCGCCCCCGAGGCCTGTGTCGACGATCGGCGGGGCGATCTCGACCACACGTATCCCCGTCTGCTTCAACTGGTGACGCAGACTGAGCGTGAAGGAGTGGATCGCGGCCTTGGTGGCGCAATAGACGGGGACGTCCGCCATCGGCGAGAAGGCGAGCCCGGAGCTTATGTTTACGATCGCCGCATTTTGCCGTTCCTTGAGCATGGGTAGCAGCAAGGCGATCAGATGGATCGGTGCAGTGAGGTTGATCGCCACCTCTTGATCGAGCGTTTCTATGCCCGGATCCCTGGTGAAGTCGCGATGATGCTGGACCCCTGCATTGTTGATGACAACGTTGAGGTTGGGATACTCCGCCTTCAGCCACTCCACCATCGAACGGCGGCTTTCGGCGTCGGCGATGTCGCAGACGCGCGTGGCAAATGCAGGCACCTCCGCCCGAGCGTTCGCAAGCGCTTCCTCTTTCCGACCGCAGACGATGACTTGGTTACCTTGTTCGGAAAGGCGCCGTGCGAGTGCCAAACCGATACCGGTCGCGCCGCCAGTGATGAGAATGGTATTTCCTGCGAGCTTCAAAGTCGTGCTTCCTTCTACCTGCGAAGCGCCATGGTCAGCGAGCCGCACCGGCGTCAGGCGCGGTCAATCGCTCGCTCCCATCCCCAGAACCGGCGCCTGCATCGGCCTTTGCGTGCTCGCCGATCCGGTCGACGACAGGCCAAAGGCGAGGAGAGTGCTGTCAAGCAGGCTCAAGGGGTCACCAAAAGGCAGAAGCGGTAGCCTGAACGCACAGCGTGCGGGCCAGTTGCAAACGCCTGGCGGTTGGTCCGCGCTTCATTGACTACGTTTCTTCGTTGTTGTGATACTGTCGAACGAGAATTCACAGTGCGGATAATTTTTCCGCAGGCTGTAGCGCGCCAGGAAGCAATGGATCGTGATGCGGGATAATCTGGACGGGGTCTCAGTTTTCGTGGAAGCAGTCGAGGCTGGTGGTTTCGCGCGCGCCGCGGAACGCCTGGCGCTTACCCGCTCGGCGGTCGGCAAAACGATCGCGCGCCTGGAAGCGCGGCTGGGTGTTCGGCTTTTTCATCGCACGACGCGAAGCCAGGGCCTGACCGAAGACGGCCAGATTTATTATGAACGCTGCCTGCGCGCGCTCGAGGAGCTACGCGCGGGAGAAGCGTTGCTCGAGTCTGGCCGACGCGAGGTCAGGGGAAGGCTGAAAGTATCTCTACCCCTGCTATTTGGGCGCCATTGCGTTGAACCTGTGCTGCTCGAACTGGCGCGGCAACATCCGAGTCTCGAACTGGACCTCCGGTTCAGCGACTCTGTGGTTGATTTGGTCGCAGAGCGATTCGATCTTGCAGTTCGCAATGGGACGCCTGGCGAGGGCAGCGGTCTGAGCACTAGAAAAATCGTCAGTCAGAAAAAAGTTGTTTGCGCGTCGCCGTCTTACTTAGCTGCCCATGGCATACCCACGGATATTGCGAACCTCCTCGATCATGACGCGTTGGTTTATTGGCGGAACGACCAGCCGTTCCCTTGGACGTTTCACGATGAAAGCGGACGGGTGATTGTAGCGAAACTCAAGTGGCGCCTGCAATTCGACAATCAGGAGGCAATCGCGGATGCCGCGGTCCAGGGTATGGGAGTTGCTTGGCTGCCCAGTTGGCTGGTCAGTGATCAGCTTGCAGCAGGTCAGCTGGTTACCCTGTTGGATCAATTTCAGTCTCTTCCCCTTGATACCTACGCGGTCTGGCCATCGGCGCAATATATTCCGATGAGGCTGCGTGCCGCAATCGATACACTCGCAGCAAATCTTAAGGCTGTGACAGATATCTGACAAACGACCAACTTATGCTTGACTATTGGACCCGCCCTCGCCGGCTATCACCATAACTACACAAGCAGGCGGCAGGTCTGTGCGGCGATGGCGGTCATCGTCAACGCACTTGGCCACCGGATCTAGCAAGCACAAATCACTCGGTTCGATTGTTCGCACATGGTGTAGCGGAAGACAGTTCCCAGTTGACGAGTGCTCCAAGGGGACGCCGATTTAGCTGGCGTCTTGGCCGTCGCGTCCAGCTGTTCGCGAACGAGCGTGACCTCCGGACTGACCGAAAATCCTATGCGCGAATACGCAAGGCTTCCAGCAGGACTGCGAACGCCGGTGAAGCTTGGCGACGGCTTGGGTAATACAGATGGTACCCCGGCCAGGGCGGGCACCGGCCATCGAGCACCTGGCCAGGTCCTCTGGCACATGGGCAAGGCCCGAATCCGTCGAGCGCGGCGTCGACATGCATGGTGCGCAAGCGTCATCCATTTCGCGGCGAGTTTCATGGTTTCCGCTGACGCGGTTGGAAAGATCGATAAGATCAAGTTCGAATTCACGGCCGACGCGGTACTTAGGAAAATCAGGCATAGCAATATGCGGAAGGTCCGTCAGACAGGCCGTGAGGATCAAACCGCGCGTGCCGATAGTCCCCGAATGCCCTGGAGAGGATTTATTTTTGTTTTAAATGTCCTGCATCGTAGCGTGGCGCAAATTCGGCGACGTTTGAGTAGATCTGAATCATTCCACTCGATTATTTCAACAGCACATATCTATTGAGATCACTGCAGAATATTTGTCAATTCCTCCTAAATACTCACATAAAACCCGTCAAAAAAATTACGCTGCTGATTTCAAAGGGAAATTTGCCGCAAGAATTTTTCGAGGCTTCGTCAACTGATGAAGGAAGGCATTGACATTCTCTGGAGTTTTCAGATACGATTTAGAATGTGAATTGTCTCCTTTGTCCGGCTCGACCGCCATGAGGCTCACAGCGTATTTCGGGTCTGGCTTGTAGGCAGAACCGAAGCGCACCGGGGAAGAACTTGGAAGGTTTGAAGCGAGTTCACTGTACGTGAGCCCCGCTGCGATGGTCAGGCGTTAGAGAGCGGCGTGGGCTGGTGCGAAGCGAACGGCTCGGTGGTGCTGGAGCAGGCCGGTCCCGCAACGACCAAAGTGGAGGAATGAACATGACGATTGTGCATGTGGCGCCGAAGAGCCTGGAGAGTGTCCAGCAAGATGCGGGGGGCCCCCGTCAATCTGCTCCGCGGCTCCAATCTCGGACCATACCGGTTCCCGGTTATCCCGCCGGAATTCACGAACTGGCGCGACGAGGTGCGTGCCTGGAAGGACGACTGCGCGCTGCTCGAGCAGTCCTATCACATGACAGAGCTTCACCTGCGCGGCTCGCAGGTCATCCCCTTTCTGTCGGAGATCGCGGTCAACAAGTTCGATCCGTTCCCAGTGTTGCGCGCCAAGCAGCTCGTGCTGGCGGGGCATGACGGTCACTATATAGCTGACTCCATCATCTTTCGCGAGGCGGACGACTTCTTCCGCATCGTCGGCGCTCCGTTCGCAAGCGACTGGGTGCTCTACAATGCCGAGAAGTGCAGCTACGACGTCGAAGCGAAGAAGGACGACAATTTCTCCATCCGCTCCGGCACGCGTGACGTTTTCCGTGTGCAGATTCAGGGTCCGAATGCGCTTGCGCTGATGCGCGAGGTCAGCGGCGGCAGCCTGCCGGATATCAAGTTCTTCAACATCGGCGAGTTCAAGATCGCCGGCAAAACCGTGCGCGCTCTTCGTCACGGTATGGCGGGCGAGCCGGGCTTCGAAATCTATGGCGCCTGGGACGACCAACACGCAGTGCGCGAGGCCCTGGAGAAGACCGGCGAGAAACACAATATGCGCAAGGTTGGCGCGCTCGCCTATTCGACGACCGCGCAGGAGTCCGGCTGGGTGCCGATGCCGCTGCCGGCCATCTACCATGGCGAGGAGATGAAGCCCTACCGCGAGTGGCTGAGCAACTACTTCCTCGAAACCGTGGCGTCGCTGGGCGGCAGCTTCGTGTCCGACGACATCACGGACTACTATGTCGATCCGATCGAGCTTGGCTACAAAGGGCTGATCGATTTCAACCGCGACTTCATCGGCCGCGACGCACTGCTCGAAAAGGCGAACAACCAGCGCCGTACCAAGGTCACGCTGGAATGGAACGACGAGGATACCAAGGCCGTGATGGAGGATTCGATCTTCCCAATGGCGGCCACACCGGCAAAGTTCATCAACATGCCGATGCCGATGTATGCGACGTTCCAGTGCGACGCGGTCATGAAGAACGACAGTCTGGCCGGCATCTCGACCTGGCCGGCCTTTACCGCCAACGCCAACCGCTTCATCTCGCTCGCACTCCTCGACCTGGAGCACGCGCAGCCGGGGAGTGAGGTCATCCTCGTCTGGGGTGAACCGGATTCGCGCCGCAATACGGTGGAGAAACACACGGTCCGCGAGATCAGGGCCAGGGTCGCCCCCGCGCCTTACTTCGAGAAGGTGATCAAGACCGGCAAGCAGTAGGGCGCAACCAGGCGAGGGTGCTCAACGAGGCCAACGGCTTGGCTGTGCGGGTGGCACGGCCAAGCCCGATGATCGAAGGATTTGGCTCGAATTCACCGGGGCGCACCGGCTGGCGGAAGCCCGTCTTGTGCGCGGCTCCGCCATCGGCGAACAGAGATGTTTTCAAGCAAGACATGGAAGGCTCTAAGCCGCGGCCGACAGATAGCGCCGGTCGAAGACGCCATGCGCCATGCCTCTGCTGGCCTCGTCGAGCAGATTCGCCCTGATCATCAGATCGATCGTCGTCTCGAGCGCCGTATCGGGAACGGCCAAGCCCTGGGGCCACATTCCCATGTCACGCATGTAGTCCAACCCCCGCAGCGCCAGCGATTGGCTGTCCGGTGTGGTGATGCGCTGGAAGACAGGCAGCGTCAGATCCTGCTTGGCCGGATCGTTCGTAAGCGCATGCGCTTCGATCAGCGCCTTGAGAAAGCGCGCAACGAGATCCGCATTCGCTTTCAGCCAACTGGCCTTTCCGATGATTGCGGTGAAGAGGATTTCGGGGATTGCGACATTGACCTCTCCGATCAACTCGTAGCCCTCGTCCTTCGCAAGGAAGTTCCAGGGTGCCGGCTGCGGCGCGCAGTCGATCTCACCGGACTGCAACGCTTCCCAGCGCTTCGTATGGATACCGGCCAGGACAAACTCGTAGTCGCCGGGATAGCGCAATCCGGCTTCGGCCAGCATGATTTGCGTGTAGATCGCAGTGCCCTCCGTCAGTGACGACGTGCCGATCCTCTTGCCCTTCAGCTCGGCGATCGACGAGATGCCGGGACGAGCGACGAGTGACATTGGCAGGCGCACGGCGTTGCCGGCCACGACGCGCAGTTCGCCGCCTTCCACAAAATCCGCCACTGCCCCTTCGGGCGGCGTGATCGCCAGATCGGCCTCGCCTTCGACCACTGCGGCCGTCGCTTTGTCGACACTGCCCATGCGCTTGTAGACGATCTTGATCCCATGTCTCTCGAACAGGCCTTGCTCCTCGGCAATGAAGACCGGGAGCCAATTGAACCCCTGCGCGCCGCCGGCGAGGTGAAGCTCGGCAAGGCCGAGGTTTTCGGAATGGTTCATGGTGATGTCCTCCCTTGAGAATCTCGCTTGGGGCACGGGCTTCCTTGTCTGTCCTGCAAGCTGAGGTTTCCCGGTTGCCCCCGCATTCTGAAGCCTTGGCGCCGCTCTCATTGACAGAAGCTTCAATTCAGAATACCAAATGGTATCTGAATAACGTCTGGAATGTCAACCGAATGTGATCCGGCTTAAGCGGGGTCAAGTGAGCAAACCGGGGGGAGCATGCGGTACCGCCAAGTGGGTAGCCAGGATCTGCGACCGAAAGTTCCAAGCGTTCGACCGACTGCTGGAATGCCGACATGATCGGTCTCGCGATATCGCCGCAGGAAGCACTGATCCTGGGCATGCTTGTGGCGGGATTGCTGGCGTTGGTCGCTGCGGGGCTGCTGCGCTGGCTCCGCGCGGGGCGGGTCTGGACAGACCTCCTGGTCCCGGCCTTTTTCCTCGTCGCCTATTGGCTCGTCTACAACAAGGTGCCTTCGTTTCCGCCAGTAGGAGCGGTCAACAAGATCTTCTACATAGCCGCGATCGGAACGGTGCTCGGCGTTCTGGCCGATCTCGCCGGCCATCGCTGGCTTGGGCGCGCACTCATCCTTCTCCAGCCGGTCGCGTCCGCTGCCTTTATAGGGGCGGCTCTGCTGCCGGACGCCGTGTTGGAGGTGGCAGCGGCTGCGTTGTCGGGCCTTCTGGTCATGTACCTCGTGTCCGGTGGGATGGGGCGGGCTCAGGACGAGTCCGACGTCAGGCGCGCCGTGCTGCTTGGCATTACCTGCGCGGGATTCGCACCAATCGCGTTGCTGGGAGCATCTTCTTCGAGCTTCCAGCTCAGCCTGCTTCTTGCAGCCGCGATTGCGGGCATCGTCGCCAGCAATCTTTCCAATCCAAACTTCGCTTTTGGATCGGCGTCCCTCCTCGGAGGTGCAGGTGGCATGATCGCGGTTGCGCAGACTGTTACGCTCATTACGCGCAAGACCGACATGCTGGCGCTTGCCATGCTCGCGCTGGTCTTCTTCGCGCCGCTAGCCGTCGATCCGCTCCTGCGGCGGATCCGGATCAGCAACAAACTCGTAAGGATTGCCGCATTCGCCGCGATGTGCCTGCTGCTTGTCAGCGCGTCCCTGGTGACCGTGGTCGCACGCTACGGCTCAAGCTTCCCGGTTTGAGCCCGGAGGGGACTATCAGGTCCAACAACAGGGAGGAGATCATCAGCATGTCGAGATCACTACGCACCATCATACTTGCCGCCGCACTCGCATGGACGCCCGTTGCCGCCGAAAGGGCGGCTGCCGCGACCTTCGACATCGATATCGTGCATTCCGGTGTCGCCTTCTTCATCGACCACCTTGGCTTCTCGAGGGTCATCGGTGTCGCGAGAGACTTCTCCGGTACGTTCGAGTTCGACGCGGCCAAACCGGAGGCAAGCAGCCTCAACGTTTCCGTGAAAGTCGCGAGCATTTCGACGAACAGTGCCCAGCGAGACGGCGATATCCAGGGTGCGGACTGGTTCAATGCTACCGAGTTTCCACAAATCACCTTCGTCGGACGGGAATTCAAAGCGACCGACAGCAAGACCGGCACAATTGCAGGCGATCTCACGATCGCGGGTGTCACCAAGCCGGCCACGCTGAATGTAACCTTCAACAAGGACGGCCAGAACCCCTGGGACAAGAGCCACGTCATAGGCTTCAGCGCGCGGACACAGATCAAGCGCAGCGACTTCGGCATGAAGGCTGCACTGGGAATGATCGGAGACGAGGTTGAACTCCTCATCGAAGTCGAGGGACGCGCCCGCTCGTAACCTATCCAATGCTCGTACCGGCAGGTTTTGCCTGCCGGAACGGCCTTCGACACGAACTGGCTTGAGCCTATTCCGCCGCCACGCGGACGGTACGCTTCGGCGGGCCGCTCTCTTCCGCCGGCGGCGCAAAGAGATGGCCGGCATGTGCGACAACGTTTTCGGTCGTTTCGCGGATATGCCGTTCGATGAGTTGCTGGGCCGACGCCGTATCCCTGCCGATGACGACATCCATGATCGTCTTGTGCTCGACGTCTTTCGGGCGCCATTGCGGGCGGAACTGCGACGACATCCGACGGTATCGGTGCGCGCGTTCAAAGAGTTTTTGGCGGATCTCGAGCAGGTTGGGCGAGTTGCAGGCGGCTACAAGCGAAAAATGGAAGCCGCCGTGGAGCTTGCCCCATTCGTCGGACAGGTAGTAGTTCGACCCGAGGCGGTTCTGGAGGCGATCCATGCGGTGGTACGTGGCGATGATGTCCGCCTCCCACTGATCGTCACCCCGGGCAATTGCCAGCCCGATGCTCTCCCGTTCGATCAGCACACGCACGTCGGTCAGGTCGTACAAATCCGGCAAGGAGACCGGGGCGACCATGAACCCACGCTGTCCCTCGGCAATAACCAACCCCTCCGCCACCAGGCGTGACAGGGCTTCACGCAGGGTGGAGAAGCTCACCTCATACAAGTCCCGCAGGCTCTCAAAGCGCAGCTTCGCTCCCGGCTTCAGCGCGCAACCGATGATATCGCTGCGCATTCTTGCCAGGACATCCCCGGCCCGCGTCTCGCCCGCCGGTCTGAGGGGGTTGGCCATACTTGCGATTCCCTATGTTTCCAAATGTGGAAAATAGAGCTTATTTTCGAAATAATCAAATTGCCTTCGCAGTAGGAGTGCCGTCTCTGCCCGCGTCATCGCATTCAAAGCCACCAGGGGCGATTGCTCAGAGCAATCGTTCGGCGTGCCAGCGCAGGTGGTGCTCCATGAAAGTCGAAATGAAGAAGTAGGAGTGGTCGTAGCCGTCGCGCATGTTGAGCGCGAGCGGTATGCCCGCCTGCTTGCAGGCCGCTTCGAAGAGCCATGGCCTCAGACCGTCATCGAGAAAACCGTCGGCGCTGCCCTGGTCGATCAGGAACTCGTCGAAGCGGGCTCCGTCCTCGACCAGTGCGCAGGCATCATATGTACGCCAGGCAGTTTCATCCTTCCCGAGATATTTCTCAAATGCCGGTTTCGACCATGCGGCCGTCATCGGCGAGACGATCGGCGCGAAAGTCGAACAGGAGCGATAGCGGTCGGGGTGTTTCAAGGCGATGGTCAGAGCCCCGTGCCCACCCATCGAATGGCCAAAGATGCCCTGCCGGCTCATGTCGGCCGGAAATTCGCTCTCGATCAGGGCCGGCAGTTCCGTCACGATGTAGGAATACATCCGGTAGTTCTCGGCGAAGGGCTCCTGCGTGGCGTCGAGGTAGAAACCCGCACCGGAACCGAACTGCCAATTGTCCTTCTCATCCGGGACGCCAGGCCCTCGCGGGCTGGTGTCGGGGCAGACCACGATCACCCCCAGTTCGGCGGCAAGCCGGCGGTACTCGCCCTTTTCCATGACGTTGGCATGGGTACATGTCAGGCCGGAGAGATACCAGATCACCGGCACCTTCCGGTCCCTGACCAGTGGCGGCACGAAAACGGCGAAGGTCATTTCGCAGCCACAGCTTTCGGACTGGTGCGAATAGACACCCTGAACGCCCGCGAAGGATTTTACTTCAGATACGGTCTTCATCAAGCCTCTCGGAAAGTCAGTCTCGGCATGGTGCGTGGAAAGTGGAATCAATACACGACCACGCTTCGGATCGACTTGCCCTCATGCATCAGGTCGAACCCCGTGTTGATGTCCTCCAGCTTCAGCGTGTGAGTGATCATCGGGTCGATCTGGATCTTGCCGTCCATGTACCAGTCGACGATTTTCGGCACATCGGTGCGGCCGCGCGCGCCGCCGAAAGCGGTGCCCATCCAGGTGCGGCCGGTGACCAGTTGGAACGGCCGCGTCGAGATCTCCTGGCCGGCACCGGCGACGCCGATGACGACCGATTTGCCCCAGCCGCGATGCGAGGCTTCCAGCGCCTGCCGCATCACCTTGGTGTTGCCGGTGCAGTCGAACGTGTAATCGGCGCCGCCGATCTGGTCGGCGCCTCGCTTGGTCATGTTGACGAGATGGGGCACGATATCGCCGTCGATCTCCTTCGGATTGACGAAATGCGTCATGCCGAACTTCTCGCCCCAGGCCTTCTTGTCGTTGTTCAAGTCGACGCCGATAATCATGTCGGCACCGGCCAGCTTCAGACCCTGGATGACGTTGAGGCCGATGCCGCCGAGGCCGAAAACAACAGCGGTGGCGCCTTGCTCGACCTTGGCCGTGTTGATGACCGCACCGATGCCGGTGGTGACGCCGCAGCCGATGTAGCAGATCTTGTCGAAGGGGGCGTCGGGATTGACCTTGGCCACCGCGATCTCTGGCAGCACGGTGAAGTTGGAGAAGGTCGAACAGCCCATATAGTGAAAAATCTTGTCCTTGCCGATCGAGAAGCGCGACGAGCCGTCGGGCATCAAGCCCTGGCCCTGCGTGGCGCGGATGGCGGTGCACAGATTGGTCTTGCGCGACAGGCAGGACGGGCACTGCCGGCATTCCGGCGTATAGAGCGGGATGACGTGGTCACCCTTCTTGACCGAAGTGACGCCCTTGCCGACATCGACGACGACGCCGGCGCCCTCATGGCCGAGGACGGCCGGAAACAGGCCTTCGGGATCGGCGCCCGACAGCGTGAATTCGTCGGTGTGGCATATGCCGGTCGCCTTGATCTCGACCAGCACCTCGCCGTCGCGCGGACCATCGAGGTCGACCTCCATGATCTCCAGCGGCTTTCCGGCGGCGACAGCGACAGCGGCGCGGGTTTTCATCAAATAAGCTCCTGACTAAAATGGCGTTGGATCGAAATCGCTATGCCAAGCGGCCCGTCCGGGAGCGTCCCGAATGACACCCACGGGTGAACGGATCAAGGGGTATTTGCCTTGGTGAGCTTCACCTTGTGCCAGGCGATGATGTCCATCAGTTCCGGCGAGAAGGCGTCGTAGGCGGGGATGCCCGCGCTGCCGAGCGCACCGCGCACGCTGACCATATGGGTCGCGGGTGTTCCCGTCTCGACGAGCGAGGACACAAACGCTGCGAACTCGACCCTGGGCTGACGATCGCCGGCCGCCAGCTCGGGATGGACGAACTCCAGACCGTAGAAATGGTGATCCGCGTCCGGGACTTTGCCATAGAGATGGGTACCGCAGTCCCTGC
Source organism: Mesorhizobium calcicola (assembly GCF_042682105.1). Lineage (NCBI taxonomy): Bacteria > Pseudomonadati > Pseudomonadota > Alphaproteobacteria > Hyphomicrobiales > Phyllobacteriaceae > Mesorhizobium > Mesorhizobium calcicola. Next base: position 72,733 of record NZ_JBHUGY010000034.1, on the reverse strand, counting down.
AGCGCAGGCGCTGGATCTTCTGGCTGTCGTCAACCGGCTCAAGTTTGCCGGCATTGGCAATGACCTCGATCGAGCCCGCTGGCACCACGGCGATCTGGGCGAAAGCGGCTCCCTCCGGCTTCCAGCACTTCGAGCAGCCGCAAAGGTGATTGTGCCGGATGGCACCGTTTACCTTGATCTCCACTGGATCGCTGGCGCATCCGCAGCGCAGTGTGGCTGCCTCGACGCTGGCGCCGGATGCCGGCCTGCCGACCGCCGGATGCAGCTTGACCTCGGCGTCGCGCATCTCTTCGGCGCGCTTCTTGAGCGCTGCGTTCAAATCCGCATAGGCTTGCCGCAGATTGGTGTTGATGCTCGGCCAGCGTTCTTCCGCCATCGGGCCGTCGAACACTTCGTTGTGCAGCACGCGCGTCTTGCCGTCCTCGGTCGGTTCGAGGATGAAGATATGTTCGGCGCTGAACACGCCGCCCGGTGCCTGGCTGAACCAGCGCAGTTCCCTGGCTCCGACAATGCGCGTGATGGTCGGCGTGACCTCGCGCTCCGGCACATTTGGCTGTCGGAGCGTGCCCACGACCTTCTGGCCGACGGTCGTCCTGCCGCTCAGCGCGGGCAAGGCCGGATTCCATTCCGGATAGCGTTCGATGTCGTCGAGCACGCTCCATACCGTCTGCGGCGTTGCGTCTATCAGGATTTCAGATTCAAGCACAGGCATGCATCTACCCTCTTTGTATTCGACAAATTCGTTCGGGATTCGCGCCGCGGCAAAGTCTCGACCGATGCGCGTTCCAAGGAAGCCCGCTAGCGGACAGCGCTGGCGGATGCTCCCCCCAGATATGCGCGCTCCACGGTCGGGTCGTGGAGAAGCTCGGCGGCGGCACCCTCGCCGACAATCCGACCGGTTTCGATCAGATAGCCCCGGTCGGCGGTCTTGAGGCTCAACCGTGCGTTCTGCTCGACGAGCAGGATGCCGATGCCCTCCGCCGCGATGGTGGCCAGCGATTTGAACAGGTTCTTGGAAAGCAGTGGCGAAAGGCCGAGCGAGGGCTCGTCCAGCATCAGGATGTCGGGCTTCGACATCAGCGCCCGTCCGATCGCAACCATCTGCTGCTCGCCACCCGACATGGTCTGCGCAAGCTGCTCCTCACGCTCCGCGAGGCGCGGGAAGAGGTCGTAGACAAATGCCAGCGTCTTCGCCGCATTGGCCTTGGCCCGACTGGCGTGGGCGCCGATCCGCAAATTCTCCGCGACCGTAAAGTCACCGAAGATGCCTCGGCCTTCCGGCACGAGCGCAATCCCCTCTTCAACGATGAGGTGAGCCTCGAGCCCGCTCACGTCCTTGCCGTTCATCACCACGCGCGAGCCGGATTCCTTGCCGACAAGTCCAGCGATTGCGCCCAGCAGGCTGGACTTGCCGGCGCCGTTCGCACCCAGGATGACGCAGATCTCACCCTTCGAGATCTGCGTCGAAATGCCTTCCAGCGCGACGTGCCGTCCATAGCGGACGCCGAGATTGCTCACCTCAAGCATCGTCGTCTCCCAGATAGGCGCGGATGACTTCAGGATCCGCCAGTACGTCGGCGGACGGCCCATCGGCGATCTTCGTGCCTGAACTCATCACAACGCAACGGCCGCACAGTGCTCGGATCGCATCCATCACATGTTCGACCATGATGACGGTGCGCCCCTGCGCGCTGATCTCGCGGATGAGATCGATGCCGATGGTGAGCTCGGTTGGGTTGAGACCGGCGAGCCATTCGTCGAGCAGCAGAACCTGAGGGTCGCCCGCCAGCGCGCGGGCCAGTTCGATCCGCTTCTGGTCGATGTATGTCATTGCGGAAACAGGCACTGCCTCGCGCCCCCGCAATCCTACCTTGGCAAGAAGTTCGCGCGCCAGCGCCTCGGCCGGCTCTCCCCAAAGCCGTTTGTGCCCGAAGACGGCACCGGCCAGGACATTTTCGACAGCCGTCATGGATGGCAGGACGCGCACCAGCTGAAACGTCCTGGCAACGCCGATCCTGGCTATCCGGTGGGCCGCGAGGCCGGCGATGGGACGATCGTTCAACGCGATCTTGCCCGATGTCGGCGAAAGAGCGCCCGAGATCAGGTTGAGCATGGTCGTCTTGCCCGATCCATTCGAGCCGATCAGCCCCAACAGCTCGCCTTCGGCAACCTCGAAGCTGACGTCGTTGACCGCGACGAGCCCACCGAAGGCCTTGCGGACGTTGTCGATGCGAAGAAGAGGAGGGATCATGGGTTCTCCCCGGAAGGCGTGGGATCGGGCAGCGCAGGCATATCGCGCTGCCCGATCGAACGGCGGAACATAGCCTCGAGCCGGCCGGTCACGCCGTCCGGCAGCAGATAGACAATGGCCAGGAAAGCGATGCCGACGACTATGGGAGTGTGGTTGGGAAACCGGCCCGAGATGAAATCCATCACCAGGGTGAACGGGATCACCCCCACCAGCGGGCCCCAGAGGCGGCGCGTCCCGCCAAGCAGCGCCATGATGACGACCGTGAAGGAAACCATCGGGTTGAATGCCGCCTGCGGGGTTATATAGGCGTATCTCGGCGCCATGATCGCGCCCGCGACCGCGATGAAGGCCCCGGAAACCGCGAACAGAACGATCCGCGAAAGGGCTGTGTCCACGCCAATGTGGCGCGCCACAGTCTCGTCATTGCCGATGATGCGCAAGGCGAATCCGAGCCGCGACCGGTTGATCAGCCATCCGCTCATGAAGATGACGAACGTCAGCCCGAGGAGCATCCAATATAGGTGGGCCTCGCTGAAGTCCGTGAATACGTAGAGCCCGATTTTTCCGCCGAAATTGGTCTGCACCCAGGTCACGAGCTGACCGATCAGTTCGGCGAGACCAAGAGTGAAGATGACGAAATAGGCGCCCGACAGCCTTAGTGTGGCCAACCCCACCAGTATGGCCAGAAGAGAGCCGGAGACCGCCGCGACGAGCAGCAGGGCAGGAAACGGCAGCACGTCAATGAGTATCGCGACCGAATAGGTTCCGACACCGAAGAAGGCGGCACTGGCAAGCGAGACGAGGTGCGTGGGCCCGGAAAACAGCGTCCACGCCGTGCACAGCGCTGCATAGAGCATGATATTGACGCTGAGCGTCAGCCAGAAGCCTCCGGTGACCAGCGGAAGGAAGGCCAGCGCCGCGGCGCCGACAAGCCCCGCGCCCAGAATGGCGAGTTCATTGCGATGAACATGCATCATGCCGGTCGCCTCCCGAACAGGCCCTGCGGGCGGAACAGCAGAACAAGGATGAAGAGCGCGTAGTTCGCTGCGAGCGTGAGCCCGGGGTCCACGAAGCTGGCCACCAGGGTTTCGATCATCCCCAGTATCAGCGCCGCCAGCACCGCGCCCCGCACGTCGCCGACGCCACCCATGGTAACGATGATCAGGGCTTTCATCGTGAAGATGACGCCCATCGAACTGTCGAACGTGTAGAAGGTGGACAAGAGCGTGCCTGCGCAAGCGGTCAGTGCTCCACCCAGCGCGAAGGCAAACGCCGCGGTCTTGCGCACGTCGATCGCGACCAGTCTCGCCGAACGCGGATCGATGGCGACCGCCCTCACCGCCATTCCCTTGTCGGTGCGGTAGAGGAACAGGTAGAGCGCTATCGCGATGACAAGGGCTGCAAGAAAGGCGACGATACGATTCAAGCCAAACGAGCCACCCAGGATGGAGAATGGCTGCGCCAGGAACTGGTAGTTGAAGTAGTCCCCGCCGAACGTCAGCAGCATCAATCCCTGGAATAGGAAGAGCAGCCCGAAAGTCGCGAGGATCGAGTCGACCTCGAGCATGCCGCGGTTTTTGGCGCGTTTGACGAGCGGCAAGAGCAGCCAAGTGTAAATCAGCCAGTTGATCACAAATGCCGCGGGACCGATCAACAGAAGCCCCACGAGGGGGTTCACGTTGTAGCCGGTGTACAGCCAGAAGGTGACGAAGCAGGCCGCCACGAGGGTTTCGCCATTGGCGAGGTTCATGATGCGCGACACGCCGTACTGAAGGGTAAGGCCTAGCGCGATCAGCGTGTACGCACCGCCGAGCAGCACGCCAGTCAGGAGGATTTGCATGAACGAAATCTCAAAAGCGCGGGGCCTGGCGTCATATGCCAGACCCGGGCGCCATTTTGTCTATTTGTTCTGCCAGTCAGGCTTCAGGATCGGTTCTTCCGCACCCTGAAGGCCGCCAGTGGCCCTGACGCCGTGAACCACGCCGTCACGCCATTGGCCGACGGTCCAGTTGCTGTGGTTGATATTGTTGTCGAAGGTGATCTTGCCCAGAACCGTATCGAACGTGCCCGACTGGATCTCTTTGTTGACAGCCGCCTTGTCGATGCTTCCGGTCCGCTCGATTGCCTGCTGCAGGATCTCAAGGCTCGCATAGGCAACCGGGCTCGCCCACCAGTCGGCCTCCTGTCCGGTGACCGCGAGGTGCTCCTTGCGGTAGGCCTGGAAAACGGGATCGTTGGGATTTACGCCACCCATGATGAGGATGCCGTCGGCCGCCTTGCCGAAGCGCTTGCCAAAACCATCCAGATTGCCGCCGACGCTGACGAAGAACGCCTTGGTGTTGAGCCCCTGCAACTGTGCCTGCTCGGTAAGCGCAAATGTGTCCGGCGGATAGGAGTAGGCGACGAAGGCGTCTGGTTTGGCCTCCTTGGCACTGGCGATGACCGGTGCCATGTCCTGATTGCCAAGCGGATAGGATGCTTCATAGACGATGTCGAAGCCGGCCTTCTGGAAAGCCTGCTTGCCGTCCTTGATCATTTCGAGGCCGAACGCATCCGAAACGTTGACCAGCGCGACGCGGTTGCCGATCTTGCCGGCATCACGCATCTGCGTGAGCGTTCCCACGATGCCTTCCGCCAGGCCCTGCGCAGGACCCAACAGCCAGAACGTGTTCGGCCAACGCTGGACGAACTGATCCAGATCGTTGGCGTTGCCGGTCGAAACGATCTGCGGGTAGCCGTATTTCGCGATCAGGGGAGCCGTCGCAAGATTGAGTCCGGTCGAATAGGGCGGGATCAGAAAATCCACCTGGTCTTCCGTCGCAAGCCGCTGGATGTTCTTGACGGCTTCTTCAGGGGCGGATTTGTCGTCGTATTCGACGATCTCGATCGGGCGCTTGTGATCGCCCACCTTGATGCCCCCTTCCTTGTTCACCTTGTCGGCCCAGAGTTTGATATTGGGCCAAAGCACGCCCGAGGCGCCACCGGCCAATGGGCCTGTCTTCGAGGCGCTCACCCCGATCTTGATGGGCTCCTCAGCAGACACCGCGCCGGCAATGCCGAGCGCAAGCCCGGCCGAAAGCATGAGTACTTTGAAACAGCGTCGCAACATTGAAATTCCTCCCATTTTCGTTTCGGCTGCAGTTCATTTCGCCCCCTCCCCGGGGGCGCCTGACAATCGGGAAACGTGTCCGTGATCTACGTCACTTCCTCCAACTTAACAACAAATTTCGACAAGATCAGGATTTTCGTTATTTATGTGAATCAGTGGGCGATGCGACTTTTTTTCGAGTTTGATGCCGCAACGTGAGACTTCCCGGATTGCCCACCACGGTCTCCCACTTGCGCCACTCAGGGCGGGCATATTAGGCATCCTTAACAGTACTCAAATACCGTAACGAATGTCAAATGGATTCTTGTTGCATCCGCCGACACCGCGCGACCGCAAGGCAGGGATGCGCATGTTCGGCCATCGGTTCAGGCCGACGGCTTCGCGAAGATTTCAAGCGCTATGGCCGCGTCCGCGACCTGAGCGGAATCCGGGCTGACTGACATGGCCAGAAGTCGCTTGCCGATCAGGTAGTCGCGGGGCGCGTTCAATCCGTCGACCGCAACCAGCCGCCCATCCCGATAGTACCAGTGCGACCGCCCCGGGCCCTCGCCCTTGCGCACGACCACAGCGTCCTTCGGCCGGGAAATTCCGGCGATCTGCAGTTTCAGATCGAACTGATCCGACCAGAACCAGGGCTTGGGCAGATAGGGCTGGTGTGCGCCCATGATGTTTCGGGCCACGAGATCGCCGCTGTCGATGGCATTGCCGACGCTCTCCATGCGCAATGCGCCTTCCGGGAGCGAGAAGTTCGCGCAGTCGCCGGCCGCCCAGATGCAAGGATCGCTGGTGCGGCCGAAAGCATCGACGACGACGCCGTTGTCGACGAGTAACCCGGCCGCTTCGGCCAAGCCGGTGGCCGGCAGCGCGCCCACGCCGGCCACGACAAGGTCCGCCTCGATCGTCGTGCCGTCGGCCAATCGTGCAGCCGTGACCCGATCGGTTCCGAGCAGGCGGTCCAGCGATTTGCCCAGGTGGAACGTCACGCCCTGCAACCTGTGCAGTGCCTCGACCTCGGCGGCCGTTTCCGCACACGCCACACGCGCCAGAAGGCGGTCGGCGACTTCCACGACGTTGACGACCATGCCGATGCTTCGTGCAACGGCCGCGATCTCAAGCCCGATATAGCCGCCCCCGACAACGAGGAGATTACCGCCCTTTTCGATCGCCGGGCTGAGCCGGTCGATGTCGGTCAGTGACCGGATGGTGAACACACCCGCCAGGCTCCCGCCCATTGCCTCGGGCAATTGGCGAGCAACCGCCCCGGTCGCCAGGACCAGTTGGTCGTAAGGGAGCGTCGCCCCATCGGCCAGGTGAACGCATTGCCGTTGCCGGTCGATCGATCCGACACCGACTCCGGTGCGGACATCGATCGTGTTCTTCTCGTACCAGTCCTCGGCCTTCAGCTTCAGCCGCTCACGCTCCAGATTGCCGAGAAGGTAGGCCTTGGAGAGCGGCGGGCGCTGATAGGGCGCGTAGGGTTCGTCGCCGACCAGCATGATCGCACCCCGGAAGCCGTAGGCCCGCAGCTTTTCCGCCACGGACAATCCGGCCTGCCCGGCGCCGACGATCACTATTCGACTGTCGTCCACGGCGGATGCGGTGGCGAAATGGTCCGGTTGATTGGGCATGGCCGACCGCCGCAGCTACGCCGACGGGACGCGGACGGACACGTTGTCCAGCACGTCACTGATCTTGATCTGGCAGCTCAGCCGGCTCCCCGGCTCGCGCGGCGCGTCAGCAAAATCGAGCATGTCGTTCTCATGGTCGCTGACGGGACCCAGCATCGTCTTGACGTCTTCCGGCAGGACGACATGGCATGTGGCGCAGGCGGCGGAGCCGTTGCATTCGGCGATGATGCCCGGCACGCTGTTGTCCAGCGCGGTTTCCATCAGGGTGCGGCCGTTGCGGGCGTCCACGCGCTGTTGCGTTCCGTCCGGATGAACAAAGATGACCGTCGGCATGGCGCTTGTCCTCAAACGTCCCAAACAACGGGCATGTACGTAGGGCCGCGGAATACCCAACCGCGAACTCGCACCAGTTCGGGATCCTTGAGCCGCAGGTTTCGAAGCCGCTCGAACACCATCGGCACAACGATCTGGCTCACCAGTGCGCGAGAGACCCAGGTTCCCGCGCAGAAATGTGAACCGGCGCCGAAGGCGAGGTGCGATTTCTTTTCGCGGAAGACGTCGAACTTCTCGGGGTCGGCGAACCGGCGGTCGTCATGGTTGGCGGCGCCGACGCAGAGCCCGACCTGTTCGCCTGCCTTGACCAGCGTGCCCGAGATCTCGGCGTCGCGGGTCAGGCGACGCGGATACATGCCGATCGGCGAAATCCATCGCACCGCCTCCTCGAAGGCCGGCGCCCACAGCGATGGATCGGCCCTCACCCGCTCCAGCTGATCGGGGTTCTGCAGCAGTCCCAGGATCATCGTGAGGATAGAATCGCGAGGCTCGTTCAGGCCGCCGCCGAGTGCGACCTTGATGTTGGCGTAGATCTGCTCGACGCTCTGCGGCGGATCGGCCTGCAGCATCGAAGACAACATCGACGGATTGGGGTTCTCGCGGTGGCGGGGCAGCATCCTGTCCACGAGGGCTTCGACCTCGCGGGCCGCCTCTTTCGCCTTGCGCGCAATTTCGGGGTCATGAGAATAGTTTCCGGACCCGTCGATCAGCGACTGCGACCAGAACACCATCGTCTGCCAGTCGACCCCCTCGAATCCCAGGATCTCCCCCAGCGCACGCGCCGCTATCGGCGCCGCGAGTTCTTCGAAGAATTCCGCCTCGCCCTTGTGCTCGATCTGGGCGATGACCTCATCGGCGATCGCCCGCATCGGATCGGCCCAGCAGCGCTTGACGACACCGGGTCGCAGGCTCGGATCCAGCGCCGCGCGCTCCCGCGCATGATCGTCGCCGTCCTTGCGCATCAGGTTCGGCCCGATCACCGTGTTCAGAAGGGAGCCCGGATTGACGGACGAGAAGGTCTCCGGATCACGCTCGATATTCATGACGTCATCGAAGCGCGTGACCATCATGATGTTGGCTGCCTCGACCTTGACCACCGGCCCGAGGTCGCGGACGCGCTTGAATACAGGATACGGATTGGCCAGCAGATCCTCGAACACGATGTCGCTTACGACCTTGACGGGCTCGCCCATGTGTTTTCTCCCTTTTCGGGACTGATACAAAAAGGAGGCTGCATCCAGCAAGTCGATGGGTTAGATACATGTTATCGAAATCTTGCATGGAGAGGCTTGAATGCTGCCCGAGGAACTCGCCAGCATCGATCTGGGGGCGCTGCAGACGCTGATCGCGGTGCAGGACTGCGGCTCCTTCTCGGAGGCGTCGATGCGTCTGGGCGTCAACCAGTCGACGATCAGCTACACGATCAAGCGACTGCGCGGGGCGTTCAACGACCCTCTGTTCGTCCGGCAGGGGAACGCGGTTCTCGCCACCGAGAAATGCAGTCAGCTCGCGCAGGAGGCGCGGCGCATCATCGAGCAGATGGGAGCAATCTCGTCTCCGCTAGGGTTCGATCCCGCGACGGCGGAAGGCAACGTGACGATCTCATGCAATCATCACGAGCGGATGTTTCTGATCCCTGACCTTGTACGCCGGGCCCAGCGGGAAGCACCCAATGCCCGGATCCACATCTTTGAATCGGCGGTGGACGGAAGGCAGCACCTCAAGCAGAACACGAGCGACATCGTTCTCGGTCCGGTTTCTATCTTTGGGGAGGCGTTCTACCGCCGCAAGATGTTTACCGACTTCTACGCATGCGTGATGGATCCGGGGCACCCACTCGCACAGGGTGATGTGAGCCTCGAACGATACCGGACGATGCAACACGTCGCTGTGACCCACAATGGTCGCTGGGAGGCTCTCTACTTTGCGGCGCTGCGGGCGATGGACATCGCCATCACACCCGCGGTGACGGTCTCGAGCCACGACATCCTTGAGCGGCTGATCCCTGGCTCCGATCTGGTGGCGACGATACCCTACCGACTGGCGGGCCGGCTTTCGGAGAGACTGGCGCTACGCCGCTTTCCAGTCGATGTCTCGATACAGGTCGACATGTACTGGACCGAGAGGACCCATCATTCCGGCTTGCATCGCTGGGTTCGACAAATCCTGGCAGACGTGGCGCGCACCAATCTGCGCGACGAGGAGGCGGGGGATATCGCCTGGGAAGGCGCGCCGGACACGCCGTAGGGCGAAACGCCGCCAGAACGACGCGCGTCCGCGGGCCGGTAGCCATCGAACGCGGTTCGGATGAGAGGCCTCAAGCCGTCCTGGCGCCGAGCATGACCACCGACACCGTCACCGGCTCGCTGGTCGGATTTCGCCACGCATGGCGCGTGCCTTGCTGCACAACCGTATCCCCCTGATGCAGCTCCACGCTCTTGCCGTCGTCGAGTTCGAGCACAACCGTGCCTTTGACGACGGTGACATAGTCGACCGTCGGCGTCGTGTGCATGCCCGGATGATCCGGTTCGAACCGCTCGGCGATACCAGGGGCCGCCTTGCCATGCTCAGGCAGAGCCAGTTCCGGCTTCCAGTCTGGCGACATCACCACGCTGTCCGGCGGGAAGGTGATCAGCCAGAACACCGACCCACCGACCGAGGCGAGAAGCGTGCCGTCCGCAGCCATCGGATCGGTGTTGCCAGGCGTGGCTAGATCGGGCGAGCCGTCGATCTTCCATTGCGGCGAGGAAACAAAACCCGGCGTGTGCTGTAACGCCATTTCGCGCGGTGAGATGCCGTCGCTAAGGAATACCGATTTTCCTGCAGCGTTCCTGGCGGTGACGACGCGGCGAATATTCATGTCTTATCCTCCCAACGGACAATTTGGATACTATCTGGTATCAGCATACCATTCGGTACGCAATTATGGATGGATCACAAAATTCGAGAAGCCGCCATGGCGCACGGCGATACCCGAAATCGCTTCGTTGACCCGCCCCATGGGCGTCGCGTGGGTCTCCAGAAGACCGAAGCTGACTTTGCCGATGCCGACGAGGTCGGCCATTTCCTGGCCTTCGGCGGTCGTCAGCCAGGCCGAACCGATCAGGCGCTGGTTGCGGTCCATCATCATGTGTACGTCGACGGAAACCGCGCCCATCACCGCACCAATATCGACGGCGATACCGCCGCGGCGCAGCGCCTTGAGGCCCGCCAGGAAGGGCTCGTGCGGCGTGCCCGGTCCGCTGCAGTCGATGAAGGCATCGACACCCTCGCTATAAGCTGTCCTCGAACGAGCCCATTCGTCCGGTAAGCCTTCCTCCAGCGAATGCGTCTCGATGATGCCGGGCGCCAGGGCCTCGATTTCCTTCAGCAACTTCTTGTCGCGCCCGGTGCCGAGGATCTTCTTCACGCCGAAGGACGGACCGAAGACCGCGATCGAGATGCCGAGCGTGCCGGAAATGCCGTTGACGAGGATCGTGTCGCCGGGGCCGACCCGCGCCTTTTTCAGGGCCGAATAACCCGTGCCCATATAGCCGAGCCGCGCCGCCTGGTCGAAACTCATATTGTCGGGGAGCGACACGATCGCCGATGCCGGCGCGGCCATGTATTCGGAAATGCCGCCAACCGGGTAGTCTTCGAATGTCTGCAAAGCGTCGTGGCTGAACCCGAAATAGCCCTGGAAGGCGTAGTGGCGGCAGGAGATGGTGTCGCCGCGCCGGCAATGGCGGCAACTGCCGCACGAGCGCCCCGGATTGACGTAGACACGATCCCCGGGCTTCAGATTGTGGACCTGACTGCCCACCGCGGCGATCTCGCCGGCTGGATCAAGGCCGAAGATTGCCGGCAGCGGCGGCTGCGGCATGTGCGGAAACCAGGTCGGCCACATCGCCAGTATGTTGGCTAGGTTCGGAACGATGCCGCACGATTTGACACGCACGAGAACGTCCATCGAGCCGAGCTTCGGGACCGGCACGTCCTCGATCCTGAGTTGGCCGCCGACCTCGTGCATACGCGCGGCCTTCATCGCCTGTGGAATTGCTGTCACGTCGATTTCTCCCTTTCGCTCAAACCAGTGCGGGCCGAGCTTTCGGCGCACAAATGGGTCTCCTCCGAGATGGGATCGGTAGGTCGCATAGTTTTTTCGAAATATCAATCTTTTTTCGTAACTATGCGCTATAGACTGAGACTCGCCTTCGCGAGTGCCATCTTCCAGCGAGGGATCGCCCGCTTTCCGGGCGCGCCTTCCAGGAACCAGGTGAGCCGTTGAAATTCGCTTCTTTCATTGACATTTCCGGTCCCGGCTACGGGATCGTCGACGGTGAAACCATCCTGCGGCTGGATACCATTCCCGGCGCGCCACAGGACCTCAAAGCCTATGTCGGGAGCCACTTCCCCGACCTCGCGCCAAGTGAGCGCAACCTTGAGACCGTGTGGCTGAAGGACGTCACCCTGCTCCCGCCGATTCCCAACCCAGGCAAGATCTTCTGCGTCGCCACCAATTTCCACGAGGAGGGCAAGGCGGCGCCCGAGTTTCCGCTGCTGTTCATGCGCAACGCCGAAGCGCAAACTGGTCACGGAGGCGCGCTCGTCAAGCCAACAGTGTCCGAGAAGTTCGATTTCGAGGGCGAACTGGCGGCAATCATCGGCCGCCGCGCGCACAAGATCGTGGCCGCCGAAGCGATGGCATATGTTGCCGGCTATGCCTGCTTCAACGAAGGGAGCGTCCGCGACTGGCAGAAACACTCAAGCCAGTTCACGCCCGGAAAGAACTTCTTTCACAGCGGCGCGTTCGGTCCCTGGATGGCGTGCACACAGGAGATCCCGGATCCGAAGCGGCTTTTCCTGGAGAGCCGGGTCAATGGCGTGACCATGCAGTCGGTCGCGATCGACCGGATGATCTTCGATATACCTTGGCTCATTTCCTACATCTCGACTTTCGCTCCGCTCGACCCTGGCGACGTCATTGTTACGGGCACGCCATCGGGCTTCGGCGCCAGCCGCAATCCGCCACGGTTTCTTTTCCCCGGCGATGAGGTCGAGATCGAAATCCCAGGCATTGGAACGCTGCGAAACACAGTGGTCGGAGATAGCTTGCAAAATATTTCGTAATAATATTTAATTTCGAAAATTGTTGCCCTTGGGTTCAGTTTGATCTAAGCAGGTCGCCAGGGCCATGCTGCGGCCGCAGGAGGAGAATAGTGATGCACCTGGTGTTCGGGGTCGGTCACATAAAGCTGAATGTCCGTGACGTGGGGGCAGTGATCCATGATTCGACAGAGATTCTCGGTTTGCGGGTCACCGGGCAGATGGCGGACCAGACATGGCTGAGCTCGAATGGCCGCAAGGCCGAGCTCGTGCTTGTCCAATCCGATGAGAATTCCTGCCATACGATCGGGCTCGAAGCCCTGACCGCCGAAGCCGTGGCGGAAGCCGCCTCACGCGTGGAGGGCGCCGGCTGCCGAATTCTTTCGCGAGAACCCAGCATGGCGTGCTGTGACGCCGGCATGACGTTCGCGACGCCGGAAGGACTGCGTTTCGAGGTTCATACCCCGGCACGCGACGATATGTACAACCCGCGCTACCCAACCAACGGCATCAAGCCGCGGCGGCTCGACCATATCAACCTCATCACCCCCGACCCGGTCGCCACCAGGCGGCAGCTTTCCGAAATATGCGGCATGCAGCTTACCGAACGCATGGTCAACGAGGCCCTGAGCTGGATGTATGGCGGCAACCGCCAGCACCATATTCTCGGTCTGGCAAAGGGCCCGGCCGGGCTCCACCACTACTCCTTCGAATTCAGCCACTTCAGCGATTACTGCCGGCTCGGCGACATTCTCGACGGCTTCGATCGCCAGCTCCTTTGGGGACCGGGCCGCCATCGTCCGGGCGACAACACCTATGCCTACTATCTCGATGCCAGTGGGGCGATGGTCGAGTGTTCCGGCGCCATGCACACGGTCGCCGACGACGCCCACTTCGTGCCCAACGTCATCACCAACCTGGAGCGGCCGGGAAACGTGCGCCAGATGAATGTCTGGGGCTCTCCCGCTCCCCAGGAGTGGCGCGAGCATCATTTTCCGTTCGCCAGGATCGACTGATCGGCGCAGCCGCCGGTCGCCCTTCGCGGACCGTAAGAAGCAAGGCGAAGCAGCTCGACCTGACGGGCGCTGCTTCCGATAGGAGATCGCAATGCAGGAAAAACTGACGTTCGAATCCGACGGTCTGAGACTGTCGGCGGTTCTGCATATTCCCGACAGCTATCAGTCCGGGCAGAAGCTGCCCGCCTTCATCGTTTGCCATGGTTTCGTCGGCTCGAAGGACGAGTCGCATGCCCAGATCCAGGCCGAGATGATGGAAGGATTCGGCTACGCTGCCTTGCGTTTCGATTTCCGTTCTTGCGGGGAAAGCGAGGGCGATCGCGGCCAGGTCCGCTGCTTCGACCAGATCGCGGACGCCAAGAACGCGCTGACCTTTCTCGCCAGGCGCCCCGAGATCGATCCGAAGCGTATTGGCATCACCGGCCACAGCTTCGGTGCTGCCGTGTCGGTCTACACCGCCGGCGTCGACGACCGCGTGGCGTGCTGCCTGTCGTCCTGCGGCTGGGGTAATGGCGAGCGCAAATTCCGCGGGCAGCACCCGACGCCGGAATCCTGGGACAGGTTCATCGGCATTCTGGAGGCAGGCCGCAGGCACAAGCAAGAGACCGGCACAAGCATGTGGATGTCGCGGTTCGACGCCGTGCCGATCCCCGAGCAACTGCGCAAGAACCTGTCGCCCAAGGCGATCATGGAAATCCCGACGGAAACGGCCTGGTCGATGATGAACTTCCGGGCTGATGACGTCGTGGCGAACATCGCGCCGCGGCCGCTGCTGCTGTTCCACACCGCAAACGACATCATAACGCCGACGGTCGAATCGATACGCATGTTCGAGAAGGCAGGGCAGCCGACCGAACTGATGCTGATCGACACCACGGCGCACTTCCCGCTGGCGCCCAATGACGCACCGCGCACCAGGATGATGATCAAGGGGTGGCTCGACAAGTTCTTCCCGGCGACGCCGACCACCTGAGACGCACGGCCCGAGCCAGGAGAACAGCGCATGCCAGTCGTCCAACAATCCCAATTGACCGACTTTTCCACCGCGCTGCTATGTGCCGCCGGCTTTACGCCGGAGGAAGCAGCGCAGACTGCGGATCTGCTGGTCTGGGCCAACCTTCGCGGCGCGGATTCGCATGGTGTTCTCAGGCTCCCCCGCTACATCGAAATGGTCGAAACCGGTGTGATCCGTACCGGTCAGCAACCAACGGTGATCCGGGAATTCGGAGCCATTTGCGTCCTGGATTTCGGAAAGGCGCCCGGCTCGGTCGCGATGATGCATGCCGCAGGCAAGGCGGGAGACCTGGCCGAAAAGTTCGGCATCGGTTGGTGCGGCGCCCGCGCCATGTCGCATGCCGGGGCGATCGGCTATTTCACGAATAGACTGGCTACCCAGGGGTTCGTGGGCATTGCCATGACTGCGTCCAAGCCGCTGATGAGTTATTTCGGCGCCAAGGGCGAAGCCTTGTCGACCAATCCGTTGTCGATCGCCGTTCCGCGCCCCGACGGCGCCCAGCCGATCGTCCTGGACATGTCCACTGCGGCTGTCGCACTTGGCAAGATCATGGCGGCCAGGGAAGCGGGCCAGCCCATTCCAAGGGGCTGGGCCATCGACGCCGACGGCGCCGAAACGGAAGATCCGCATGCCGTGGCGTCCATTCTACCGATGGCCGGCCCAAAGGGATCCGGATTGTCACTGATGATCGAGATCCTGGCGAGCGTTCTGGTCGGCAACTCCATCATTGCCCCTGCCCTGTCCGGTGACAGTACGGGCGGCTTCAACGGCCTCGTGCTTGCCGTCAATCCCGCGGCGTTTGGAGATGTGCCATCGTTCCTCACCTCGGTGGAACGGCTGGCGGACGCGATCCACGCGCTCGAGCCCGTCTCCGACCGCGACGGCGTCAAGCTGCCCGGGGAGCGCGGATTTGAAACCCAGCGCGAGCGCAGCGCCAAGGGCATACCGCTGGCTGCCGGCACAGCCTGGAATCTCGCCAAGGCGGCAGGCAGGCTCGGGCTCGCCGTGCCCGCATTCCTGACGTAACACCCGCCCTGGCCAACTGCGCGCTGCCGACAGCGGGCGACCGTTCATCCGAACGGCTTCTGGACTAGAGTCGGATCCGAAAGGTTCGATGCGCTATAGCCGATCGAAAAGAGTTCCAGCGGTGTACTTAAGGCCGCTGTCGCAAGCTACGGTGACGACGGTGGCGGCAGGTCCAAGTTCCTTGGCAAGCTCGATCGCGGCCACCACGTTGAGGCCGGTCGACGTTCCGGCGAAGATGCCTTCCTCGCTCGCCAGCCGCCGGCACATCGCGCGTGCTTCGGCCTCCGATATTCCGCGTGCTTCGTCGTAGATCGGGTGCTCGCGAAGCAGCGGCGGCATGAAGCCGATACCGATCCCCTCGACGTGGTGCGTCCCGGCGTGACCCTGCGTGACGACCGGCGACGATGCCGGCTCCAGCAAGACGATACGCGTTGCCGGATCGACGCCCTTCAGCGCCCGTGCGACCCCGATCAGCATCCCGCCGATACCGACAGCACCGCAGAACGCGGTGATGCCGTCGGGGAACTGCGCAAGCAGTTCCTGCCCGATGGTTTCATAGCCTGCCAGGGAGTCGCAATTGTTGAACTGATCGGAAAAGAGATAGCCATCCGTCGCACCCAGTTCGCGAGCGCGGGCGATCATGCTCGGGATAAGGTCGGCGGTGATTTTGCCCGAGGGGCTGTCGATCAAGTCGACCGTCGCGCCGAACGCCGCAATGGTTCTCAACTTCTCCTGCGCGAACGCATTGGAGGAAACGACGTGGAAGCCGTAACCTCGGACAGCGCAGACAAATGCCAGCGACGAGCCGGTGCTGCCGCCGCTTGCCTCGACCACGGTCATTCCGGGCTTCAGCGAGCCGCGACGCTCCGCCCCCTGAACGATCGTCTTCGCCATCCTGTCCTTGTACGACCCGGTTGGGTTGAAATACTCCAGCTTGACGAAGACCCTTCCGACCCCTTCGGGAACGACGCGATTGAGCTGGACCACTGGCGTATTGCCAATGGCGTCGAGCATTGAACTGGCGGGGCGAGGATCGGTGTCCATTCAAACCTTACCCTTCGGTTGTTATGAGGTGTTTTTCAGCATCTCAGGCGATAGCGCCGATTTGCGGATGGGAAACAGCTGCACACTTTTCCTGGAATCCGGCACTATTCAGCGGCCGACTGTTTCGTGCGTCGATAGAGATGGGCCAGGTGCATCGAGGTGAGTGTAGCCCTCACCATCTCCCCGGGCGATTTCTCGTCCATGAAGCTGGAGAGGCCGCCATAGACCAATTCGAGCACCACCCCACCAACATTCAGGGGACTGATCTCGGGATCGCCGAAGGGAAAGATTTTCGCGGACAGAAGCGTGCCCAACCCCTCCCACTGTTCCCTGAATATCTGGAGATGTCGCTCCTCAAGCGTGTTGTCCCGGCGCGCAATGCGCAGAAGGTCGATAGCCAATGGGCCCCAGCGCTTGTCCTTCGCGCGCCGGTTCGCCCAGTTGCAGACGACATCGATCACGCCGTTAGGATCATCGAGGTCACCGAGCAGGCCGGAAAGTTCGATGACATCCCTGCCGGCATGGCCCTCGAGCAGTTGCAGGAAGATGTCTTCCTTGTTCGCGAAGTTCGAATAGAAGGCCCCCTTCGAGTAGCCGGCCTCTTCCGCGATGCGTTCGATCGTCGCGCCCGAATACCCGTCGCGGGCCACGACTTCGCTCGCAGACGACAACAACTTCTCGCGGGTCAAGGCCTGGCTCTGCTCGCGCGTCAGTCGCGCCATTCCATTTCCTTTCAAGAGGCGTATCGGAATACCAAGAGTATCCGAATCGGAACGGACGTTAGAGTGCGGACAGGACGCATGCAAGCGCCCAGAAGACCGGAAACTCTGGTCCCATCAACTGCCAGCGCCACCGAAACCCGTTGATGCGGACAACCGCATAGCTCGCGCCAAGCAGAACAACCAGCGCGCATGCGGTTGCCAGCCGTGGGTAGATGTTGAAGACCATGCCGACAGAGGCCAAGACCTCGAATGCAATCGTCAGTAGGATGAAGATCCTACCGGGTTTCAGGCCGGCCGCCTCGAATGTTGCCGTCGCCTTCTCGAAATTCCTGATCTTGCCGATCAGGTGCGGAACAAACCAGATCCCGCACAGGATGCGCAGCAGATCGTTGGTAGATAATGCGAATTCCGGCATCAAATCCTCCTTGTCGAGCTGTCGAAACCGCTAAAAAAAGCCCAGGCAGTCCATCCGGTACGGACCGGCACCGGATCGGCCTGATGCAACGGCGGGCTGGAACATCTTTGGCTCTCGTCAGTCCGGCACAGCCCGATGCGATGCCCGGCCATTTGTCGAAATCGGCTCTTGCGTCGATCATTCTAGATACTGTATGGTATCTGAAATCCGCTCGGGATGTCAATCAAGGTTTCCGGCGGTATGGTCTGTTGGGAGGAGCAAGCAGTGACAATCATGATGCGGGCGGCGCGGTTGCATGCCGTCAATGAGCCCATGCGCGTGGAAGAGGTCGAGAAGCCGGTGGCCGCCGGAACCGACGTGGTGGTTGAGGTCAAGGCCTGCGGCATGGTTCCAAATCTGGCCAACGTGCTGAACAACTGGGAAACCTGGTACCCGCATCAGCCGCTGCCGCCGAAGCCCGCCATTTTCGGTCTGGACCCTGCCGGCATCGTGCATCAGGTGGGAGATCAGGTTGTCGCCATCAAACCGGGCGACCGGGTCTACGTGAACCCCCTGCGCTCCTGCGGCGCCTGCCATGCCTGCGTGTCGGGCCAGCAGGCGAAGTGCGGGCACTTCACCTTCAACGGTTATTTCGGCTTTAACCAGAACAGCCTCGAGATATTCAAACGCTACCCAGGGGGCGGGTTTGCGCAATTCATGCGCGCTCCCCAGAATGCGATCGTCAAGATTCCCGACAACATGACGTTTCCACAGGCGACACGGGTGGGCTATCTCGGCACGGCCTATTCCGCGCTGAAGAAGCTGGGGGGGCTGACCGGCAAGTCGCTGATCATAAATGGGGCGACCGGTACTCTGGGTGTCGGGGCAGTCATGTTCGCGCTCGCCATGGGCATTTCGAAGGTCTACGCGGTCGCCAGGGGCAAGCCGCTTCTCGAGCGCCTGAAGCAGCTCGACCCAAAGCGGATCGAGATCTTCTCCAGCACCGAAGGCAAGGTCGTGGATTGGGTTCAGTCGTTGACCGGCGGAGTTGGGGCCGACTTCATGCTCGACTGCCTTGGCGCGGTCGCCGATGTGAATGCGATGAAGGACGCCATGATGGGCGTCAAGCGCGGTGGCCGCATCATCAACATCGGCGGCACGGGCAGCGACATGCTGTTCAACACCAAATGGTGGATGGACAACTCCATGGATCTGACCGGCTCGGCCTGGCTTACAACCGCGGAAGGGATGGAGATCTCCGACATGGTCCAGTCAGGGACCATCGACCTTTCAGTTCTCGAGGTGCGGACATTTCCGCTCGACCAGATCAATGAAGCCATTAATTGGGTCACTTCCGGCAATGGCGGCTTCACCAGCTACGTGCTCGAGCCATAGTTGGACGACGGTGGGAACCGGCCGTGGCGTTCTTGCCGCGTCAATTGCGAGGCTAGGCGGACAAGATGATCATCGATTGCCACGGCCACTACACGACCGAGCCTTCCGAGCACCACGCTTTCCGCACGGCGCAGATCGCCTTCGCGCAAGGCCAGCGCGAGGCCGAGCCCGACTATCCAGACATCAGCGACGAGGACTTGAGGGCAACAATCGAGCAAAACCAGCTCCGCCTGCAGAAAGAACGGGGATCGGACCTGACAATCCTGTCGCCGCGCGCTTCGGGCATGGGGCACCACATCGGCAGCGCCGGGGTGAATGCGCGGTGGTCACGCATCTCCAATGATCTCATTGCCCGCATCGTCGAGATGTTCCCGGCGAACTTCGCCGGCGTGTGCCAGCTGCCGCAGTCGATGAGCGGCGATCTGGCACCGGTGATTGCCGAGCTTCAACGCTGCGTCGGCGATTTGGACTTCGTCGGCTGCAACCTCAATCCCGATCCATCCGGCGGGTTCTGGTCGGCGCCCCCCATCTACGATCGCTACTGGTATCCGCTGTTCGAGAAGATGGTGGAGCTGGATGTTCCGGCGATGATCCACGTCTCGGGCTCGTGTTCTTCATGCCTGCACACCACCGGCGCGCACTACATCAATGCCGACACGACGGTCTTCATGCAGCTTGTCCAGGGTGACCTTTTCCGGGATTTCCCGGAGCTGAAGCTGATCATCCCGCATGGCGGCGGAGCCGCACCCTATCATTGGGGCCGTTATCGCGGACTGGCGATGATGCTGGAGAAACCGGCACTCGCCGAGCATCTCATGCGCAATATCTACTTCGACACATGCGTCTACCATCAGGCGGGCATCGACATGCTGTTCAGCGTCGTCAAGCCCGACAACATCCTGTTCGGCTCCGAGCTTCTTGGCGCGGTCAAGGTCGTGGACCCCGAGACAGGGTTCAACTTCGACGACACCAAGCGCTACATCGACGCGCTACCGCTTGGTGAGGCTGACCGGCAAGCCGTCTTCGAAGGAAATGCCCGCAAGGTCTATCCTCGGCTGGACGCGAGGTTGAAGGCGCAGTTGCAATAGGGACCGCCCATCTGCCGGCTGGAGTCATGCGTTGTGCGGGTCTGCCGCGCGGCCAAGGGAATGGATTGTGCTTGGTGGCGAGTGGGGCTGCCGTTTGGAGAGAAATCTATGGCCAAAGTCGTGACGAATACCGAACGCACCCCGGTTGATATCTGTGAGGCGCTGGGACAGCTCGGCGTGGCGACGGTGCACGAGGCGCAAGGGCGGACCGGGCTTCTGGCCTCGCGCCTGCGGCCTCTCTATGACGGCGCCAAGATCGGCGGCAATGCGTTGACCTGTGAAGTGGCGCCGGGGGATAACTGGATGATCCATGTCGCGCTCGAACAGGCACGCCCCGGCGACATTCTCGTCGTCACCCCGACATCGCCCTGCGAGGATGGCTACTTCGGCGATCTGCTGGCGGCGTCAGCCAGAGCCCAGGGGATCAAGGGCTTGATCATCGACGCAGGAATTCGTGATGCCGCCACCTTGCGCTCCATGGGTTTCCCAGTCTGGTCGAAGGCGATCTTCGCGCAAGGCACGGTGAAGGAAACGCTGGGCAATGTCCAAGTGCCGATCGTTTGCGCCGGTGCCTTTGTTCGTCCCGGTGACGTGATCGTGGCCGATGACGACGGCGTTTGCGTGGTATCGCGCGAGAACGCCGTGAAAGTCCTCGACGCGGCCAGAAAACGCGAGGCGATGGAAGATGAGAAGCGCGACCTGTATGCCGCAGGGCAACTGAGCCTCGATGTCAATGACATGCGTGAGCGCCTTAAGCGCAAAGGGCTCGTTTATGAATGAAGTGGCCCGGCCCAGGATGCCGTGCCGGAGCACCGGGATCAGTAGTCGATCATATGGTTGACAGACCCTCCAATCCATCTGACCGGATTTGAACCCGTGGTGAATTTCAGACCTGAATAGCGGATTTCACCCAGTCCAACCGCGCCGCCGGTACCAAGCCGTAATTATAGAAATTGATGCCATCCACACCAGGCGCCAGTGCCGGCTTGACCTTGGCGGCGAGGACGTCGGGACCGCTCATTTCCGGATACAACAGCCGGTAGCCGGTACCGAGGAATTTGTCCGGCCCCAGGGCCGCGCGGCCGGTCCGCATCAAATCTGCCACATCGCCGCCGGACATGTCGTAGGCGCACAGGATCGCGCCGTCGCAGGCCTTGCCGAGTGCCGCGAGATCGCAGCCGCCGAGCCAGCCTTCCTTGAGGTCGATGATCACGACCATGGTCGCGGCGTCGGCGACCTCGCGCAGCTCGGCGACAAGGCTGGTCACCGGCTCGAACCGCCACAGGAGGTAGGTGTGCAGTTCGGGCCAGGGACGGAAGGTGTCTAGGCCGCTCTGTGGGAATTCCGGAAAGCGCCGCACCGGCACGGCGTGCTCGCAGGTTTCGACGATCCACTGCCTGACCAGCTTGCTCGCTGCCTCGCCATCGACACCGGCGGCAGCGGCACGGGCGAGGCAGGACGGGCAGAAGCACAGCGACAGCAGAAACTCGTCTTCAGGCGTCAGCCCGACGCCGTCCTTCTCATGATGATACTCATGCGCGAAGCCCATGAAGGACGGGCTTTCGAGCTCGATCCTGTCGGGATTGTAGCTGTGGCTCAGATCCTCGACCAGAGCGCGGACATAGGCGCGCGCGTCAGGGTGCGACGGGCACAGATTGTAGTAGTTGGGGTCGCCGAACGCGTTGCGGGTGACCGCCTGCGGGTGCAGCATGCCGAGCCGCGTGTTGTGCAGGCAGACCGTCCAGCATGACACGGTGAGACCGCCGGCGTCGCGCCGCCGGATAAGTTCGCCGAGCACATCGCCGCCTTCGGCAATCACATCGGCGACCTTCGGCTGGATGGCGAGGCCGGCCCATCGCGACGGCGTCGGCTTGAAATAGATCGTGCCGTCTTCCGGGAAATAGGCTTTGCGGCGCGGGCTGCGCGGCTGCAGGAACCGGCCGGCATGGTAGGAGGTGGCAAGGCTGATCGTGTTCAGCCCGGCACGGTTTCGCAGGTCGTCTTCGACCGTCTCGAACCCCAGATCCTGGACGTCCCAGGGATAGGTCCACATCGAAAGCTGCATAAAATGTCCTCGCTTAATTGCAGGGCGCAGCCTGCCGGGTGTCTCTGTCAGCCGTCGACCGGCTCGGCCACTTGCATCAGGCAGTCGCCGGCCTCGCACATCGTGTGCAGCCGGCGCGACAGCACGATGCCGGCCTCGGCGAAATGCAGCGGCTCCTCGGCAAGCTCGAGCCGTTCGAGATCGTGGTACCAGCCGGCCAACTGCCCGGCGGCGACGCTGTCGCCAAGCCTGACTGCCGGCTCGAACCAGCCGCGCCGCGTAGCATAGATGCCTTGGCTGTGCCGCGACAGCGACAGCAGTTGGGTCGGCGCCGCAGGGTCAGGGGATGATCCAAGCACCGGCTCACTGACAACGCCGACGGCGATCAGCAGTCGGTCGATGGCGCGCGCTGTGATCGCCATAGTGTCGACCGTGGCGGTGCCGCCGCCACCGAATTCGCCACTGACGCCGATAGCGCCCGCCCGGCGCGCCGCGCCCATCGAGGTCGGCGAGGCCTGGCCATTGTCGGCGACGAAGCCATAGGGCATGCCGAGCGCGCGCATCAGCTCGACGCCGCGCCGGTGGCGCTCGGGATCGCCGTTGCGTTCGACCAGCGCGGTCGGCAGATGCTCCATCGACGTGCCGCCTGAATGGATGTCGAAGACCACCTCGTGGCGGGCAAACAGCTCGCTCTCCAGGAAATGCGCCAACCGGCTGGTCGGGTTGCCCTGGGGATCGCCCGGGAAGGCCCGGTTTAGGTTGCCGCCATCGAGCGGTGAGCAGCGCTTGGCCGCCATCACCGCCGGTGCGTTGGCCATCGGCAGGATGGTGACGCGGCCCTTGATCCGCGCCGCATCGAGCCTGCGGATCAGCTTCGCCAGCGACAGCTCGCCCTCATATTCGTCGCCATGATTGCCTGCCATCAGCAGCACCGACGGGCCGTCGCCATTGCGGATCAGGCAGATCGGCACCTTGATCTGGAAATAAGGCGAGCGGTCGATCGAAAACGGCATGCTGAGATGGCCTGATGTCTTGCCGTCCCTGTCGAAGTCGAGCGTGTGGGCGAGGCCGGTGTGCATGGCTCAGACCGCCGCGACAGCAGTGATCTCGATGCGCAGATCGGGGTCGGCGAGCCGCGCCTCGACGCAGGCCCGCGCTGGCAGCCGCTGCGGGTCCACCCAGGCGTCGTAGACGCGGTTCATGGCATCGAAATCGCCTATCTGCGGCAGGAAGATGTTGACCGCCACCAGCTTCGATTTGCTGGTCCCGGCTTCAGCCAGCAGCGCGTCGATCTTGGCCAGCACGTCGCTGGTCTGGCCTTCGATGCCGGCCTTGCGGTTGTCGGGCACCTGTCCGGCGATGTGGACGAGACCGCCATAGACGACCGCCTGCGACATGCGGGTGCCGGACTGGAAATACTTGATCATATCGGATCCTTTCGGGTTTCTCTTTTTGTCGGCTGATGGTCAGCCGAAATAGGTCGGGAAGGCATGGCTGACATGCCCGGTCTCGTCGACGCCGAAGATGACGCGGTAACGGTCGAGACAGGTGCAAGGGTGCGAAATGCCGAACTCGACGACGTCGCCGACGGCAAGCTCCGTTCCCGGCGCCAGCGACACGAAAGCATGCTGGTCGTTGAGCTTGACGACCTTGGCATCCGCGAGTTGGCCGGACACGGGCTTGCCTGCGCGGTAGACTGAGAGCGGGGTCGGAAATCCTTGGTCGCACGACACGTCGCGCATGCCCATGCCGCAGATGGCCTGGCCCGGTTCCGGCCGCGACAGCACTTCGGACCAGATCCGCAGCGCCGGCCGAAACGACTGCCGGGCGGACGCTTTCTCGCCACCGATCGTGAACCCTTGCCGCGCGTCGAGCAGCCCCAGCGACCGGTCATAGGTGCCGTGGTCATGAAAGAAGATAGCGCCGCTGCGCAGCACCAGTGTCGCATGGGCATCGGCCAGGACCGTCGGCAAAAGTGCCGCGACCACCTTGTCGAAGAAGACCGAGCCGCCGGCCGTGACGATCAGCGGCGCCTCGCCAAGGCGGGCGCGAAGCCGCAGCAACATGTCCCTGGTCATCTCGAGCAGCACGCCGATCACCTCGTCGGTGCGGCTGGGCTCGGGTTGCGCGGCGGCGCCTTCATAGGTCGCGACGCCGGCGATCCGCAATCGTCCGCCGGCGGCCATCACCGCATCAGCGATCGCCTCGGCTTCTCCGGTGGTGCGCGCCCCTGCCCGCCCCGCGCCGAGCTCAACCAGCACGCGCAACGGCGGCAGGCCGGGTTGGGCGCGCCACGCTTCGGCCAGCGCTTTCACCGCCGCCACCGAGTCGGCGAAGACATAGAGTTCTGCATCCGGCCAAGCGCCGACAAGTGCCGCAAGTCGGCTTGCACCGCCTGCCCCACCGACCTCGTTGGCGAGGATCAATCGCGTCAGCCCGGCGCGCAGCATCACCGTCGCCTGCCTGACATCAGCAACCGTCGTACCCCATGCGCCGGCTTCAACCAGCGTGCGGGCAAGATCGGGCGCCATCGGTGTCTTGGCATGCGGCGCGACCGCCACGCCTTGTTCGCGCGCATAGCGCAGGAACAGGTCGCGATTGCCGGCAAAGGCCGCTTCGTCGAGGGTGAGCACAGGCAGCGACATGCGGCCATCCGCCGGATGCCAGCGCTGTGATCCGACAAGGCTGCTGTCCAACCCGGACGTACCGGGCGGCACGCCGCGGATGCGGTCGTCGAGGGTAAAATTTTCACGCACGCCAAGCGACAAGGCCGGTGAGTTTTCAGTCATCCGATGCTAACCCTTTCACCGTCGCGGAACGACACCGGGACCGATCCCGGCCAGACCAATGAGAGAATGCGTGCCAAAGCCTTACGCCGGACCGATCGTCGATGCCCACCATCATCTCTGGGATCTTGGCCTTGGCCGGCACCCTTGGCTGGCGGCGGCCGGCGAACGCGGCGGCCTTGGCGAGCTTGGTCCGTTGCGCCAGAACTATCTTCCGCAGGACTATTCGCGCGACGGCGCTCGTCACAATGTCGTCGCCACCGTGCACGTCGAGGCCGGCTGGGTGAGCGATGACTGCCTCGGCGAAACGCGATGGCTGGAGACGCTCGACAAGTCGCAAGGTGTCGCGGCGCGCTATGTCGCTCACGTACCGCTGGCGACCGCCCAGGCGCAGGCGCTGATCGAGGCGCAAGCCACCTTCGGCCGTGTCGTCGGCGTACGCGACATTTTGAGCTGGGACCCTGACCCTAGCAGACGCTTCGCTGCCCGCGACGGCATCATGGACGAACCGGCATGGCGGGCCGGCCTTGCCTTGCTTGCCCGTCACCGGCTTGCCTTCGACCTGATGGTCTTCCCGCGCCAACTGGCCGATGCCGCCCGGCTTGCGGCGGCTTTCCCCGACCAGCAGTTCGTGCTCAACCATTGCGGCAGCCCGATCGACCGCGATGCGGACGGGATGCAGGCCTGGCGCGAAGGGTTGAGGCTCCTGGCGCGCCACGAAAACGTCGCCGTCAAGATCTCGGACCTCGTCGCCTACGATCATGACTGGACGCTCGACAGCCTGCGGTCGGTGGTGCTGCATTGCATCAACTGTTTCGGAACGGAGCGCGCCATGTTCGGCAGCGACTTCCCGGTCGCCGGCCTGCATGCTTCGTTCGACGAGGTGTATGAGAGCTTCAAGGCCATTGCCGCGCCACTGTCCTCAGATGAGCAAAAGGCGCTGTTCTTTGGCACGGCAAGCAGCATCTACCGGTTGGACGATATGTCATCGGCGGGCCGACTCCCTGCCTGACAACAGCAGCAGTCCGAGGATCAGCGACCCGAACAGGATGCTGCGCCAGCCTGCCGACGCGTTGACGACGGTGATCAGCGCGGTGATCGTGACCAGCAGGATCGCGCCGGGAATTGAGCCTGCATAGGTTCCGAGCCCGCCCAGGATCGACGTGCCGCCGAGCACGACAGCGGCGATCGAGGCGAGCAGATAGGGATCGCCGATGCCGACATAGCCCTGACCGTTCATGCCGAGCACGAGGACGCCGGCCAATCCCGAGGTAAAGCCGCTGATTCCGTAGACCGCCATGGTCGTTGCCGAAACCGGCACACCGGAAAGCGACGCGGCGAGCGGATTGGCGCCGAGGGCGAACACCCTTGCCCCGAACGATGTCGCATGCATCGCCACCAGCATGATCGCCGATATGGCCAGCCACAACAGGATGCCGGCAGGAATGCCGGCCGGCCGCGCATTGCCGAGCCACTTGACCAGCAGATTCTCGGCGGTCACCGCACTGCCCCCGGCGATGATGATCAGCAGGCCTTGCAGGAAGGTCGCCATGGCCAAGGTCATGATCATCGGATGCACGCGCAGCAGCGCAACGCCCAACCCGTTGACGAGCCCGATCGCCGTGGTCATGGCGAGAACCGCTAGGATCGCCGTCAGGCCGGTCGGATCGGCTTGCCATGACAACATCGGCAGTCCGACCGCGCTCACCGTGACGATCGCCGCCACCGAGAGGTCGATGCCGCCGGCGATCACCACGAAGGTCTGACCCGCGGCGACGAGGCCGATGACGGCGGCGAGTTCGATGAGATAGCGCAGATGGCCATAGGCGCCGAAGCCGGGCGAGGCGAAGCTCGCGCCGATCCAGACTGCAATGACAATGGCCACTGTCAGGAACGGACGACTGCGCAGGATCGCCGTCGCGCGCTTGCCGGTGGCGGTTTCATTGGCGTTCATTGTTGCCCCTTGCGTAGCTGCGGGATCGCCACCGCGCCGATGATGATCAGGCCCTGGGCGACATATTGCGCGACCGGGGTGAAGCCGAGGAAGAACATGACGCTGATCATCAGGCTGAGCAGCAGGCTGCCGGCAAGCGCGCCACGCATCGTGCCCTGGCCGCCGAGAAAACCGATGCCACCAAGCACGGCCGCGGCAATCGAGTTCAGCGTGAAGGCGGCACCGATAATCGGGTCGCCCGAACCTGTCTGCGCTGCGACGAACAGGCCGGCGCCCGTAGAGAGCAGACCGCTGATCGCATAGGCTGCAATGCGCGCGCCATCGACAGGCACGCCGGAGCGATAGGCGCCGACCGGGTTCTCACCGGCAGCATAGAGGCTGAGGCCGAGCGGCGTGGCGAGATAGAGTTTCCACAGCACAATGATCACCACCAGCAGCGCGAACGCCGCCGGCGTGTTGCCGGCAAGCAGGTTTGACAGCCAGTCCGGTATGGCGCCGCCGGGCCGTGGCAGAATGAGCAGCGCAGCACCCCCGATGATGAAGGAACCGGCAAGCGTCACCACGATCGCTGGCAGTCGCAGCCTGACGACGATGAAGCCGGTCATGGCCCCGATGCCGAGCCCGGCAAGCGACACCGCCGCGGTGCCTCCGGCAACGCCCAACGGCCCGGCCATGGTCGTTGCGGCGATGACGGCGCCCAGGCTGACCATGGCGCCGATGGCAAGGCTGATGCCGCCAGTCAGCATGAGGAGCGCCTGTGCCATCGCGACCAGCGCCAGCGGAAACCAGCTCTGCGTGAATTTGGCGAAGCCGGATGCGGTGAACAGCCCCGGAAACAGCACCCCGTAGGCAACGAGGAAGGCAAGCACGACGACAAACAGGCCGCGTACGCCCATGTTGCGACGCCCCTGCACGGGCCAGTAGAGCGCGC
The DNA here is from genome assembly GCF_042682105.1 of Mesorhizobium calcicola. Taxonomy (NCBI): domain Bacteria; kingdom Pseudomonadati; phylum Pseudomonadota; class Alphaproteobacteria; order Hyphomicrobiales; family Phyllobacteriaceae; genus Mesorhizobium; species Mesorhizobium calcicola. The sequence goes on along the minus strand of NZ_JBHUGY010000034.1, from coordinate 44,912 downwards.
CGGCCTGCTGAGCGGAAGTGCTGGTCATGCCGCCACCTTTTGCCGGTCGGCGCCCATCGCCGCGGAAACGATGGCTTCTTCGCTCAGCCCTCCGCGTTCGAGCATGGCGACGATCCGGCCTTCGCGGATCACTGCCACGCGGTCGCACAGATGCACCAGTTCGGGCGTGTCTGAACTGAGCAGCACCACCGCTTTTCCGGCCGCCGCGAAATTGCGAAGCATATGATAGATCTCACGCTTGGTTTCGACGTCGACGCCGCGCGTCGGGTCATTGAGGAGAAGAACGAGCGGGTCGTGCGGCATCCACTTGGCCAGCGCCACCTTCTGCTGGTTGCCTCCAGACAGCGCCTGCGCCGCCCGGCCAAGATCGCCCTTGATTCCGAATTGCGCCGCCAGACGGCCCGCCGCCTCGCGCTCGGCGCGACGGCTGCGCGGTTTCAGCGCCGGCAGCCGCGCAAAACCGGGCAGCATCAGATTGGTGACGATGGAATGGATAAGGTGCAGGCCTTCGCGCTTGCGGTCGGCCGGGACGTAGGCGAGGCCGAGCGCGTTGGCTTTCGGCACGCCGCCGGGCAAGCCCGAGACGCCGTTGACGGTCGCGGACGCGATGCGCGCCGGAATGGCGCCGTAGAGACCGAGCAGCAGATCTTCCTGGCCCTGGCCGACCAGGCCGCCGATGCCAAGCACCTCTCCGGTCCTGATGTCGAGATCGACATCGTGCATGAGGCCGGCCGACAGGTTGCGCACCGCGACGGCGGGGGTCACGGACGGCGAGGATTGCCATTGCGGGAACAGGTCGCCGGGGTCGCGGCCGACCATCAGCCGCACCAGCCCCGCGGCATCCGTTCCTTCAAGCGAGCGGTCGGCCGTGCAGATCCCATCCTTGAGCACGGTCACATGCTGGCACAGCGTCATGACCTCGTTCAGCCGGTGCGAGATGTAGAGAATGGCGATGCCTTGGCCGCGCAACTTTTCCAGGAGATCGGTGAGGATTTTCGTTTCGGTCGCCGACAGCGATGAGGTCGGTTCGTCGAGGATGAGCACGCGCGGATTGCGATAGAGCGCCTTGGCGATCTCGACCATCTGCCGGCGGCCGAGCGACAACCGTCCGACCGGCGTCGACAACGGCTCGTACAACCCGACGAGGTCGCAGGCCGCCTTGGCCCGTGCGGCGAGTTCGCCATAGTCGATCAGGCCGAAGCGGTGCGGGTAGGCACCGAGCCCGATGTTCTCGGCGATGGAGAGGCTGGCCGTCAGGCTGAGTTCCTGCTGGACAACGGCGATCCCTGCCTGCCGTGCGCCGGCAGGGGTCATGCGCGAGACCGGGCGCCCGTCGACCTCGATCGTCCCGCCGTCCGGCGGCAGCGCGCCGGACAGGAGATTGATCAGGGTCGACTTGCCGGCGCCGTTCTCGCCGAGCAGCGCATGCACGCGGCCCGGCAGAAGTGCGATGGAAACTTCGCGCAGGACGGGGTTGCCGAAGAAGGCCTTCGACACCCCCCGCGCGGCGAGAAGCGGTGCGGTGCTTGTCACGTTCTCAGCTCTTTCAGGCTTACTTGCCGGCCAGCAGCTTTTCGAACAGGGCCTGATCGTAAGGTGAATAAATGTAGCCGTCAGCCGGGAAGTCGGCGGCGCGCGCCAAATATTGATCGATGTTGGAATTGTCGATCACCGGCAGCGGGATCTTCACGAAAGCCGGCACGTCCTTGCCTTCCAGCGCCTGCACGGCGACGTAGGTGGCGAAGGCGCCAAGCCAGTTCGGCTGCATTGTTGCCCAGCTCTTCAGACCCTTTTCCTTCCACAACTCCAGGAACTGCCGGGCATTCTCGCCAGTGATCGGCACTTGCTCACGACCCTGCTTGTCGAGCGCCAGCACAGCACCCGCCGAGAGGGCACCACCAAGCGAAAGGATGCCGTCGATCTCCGGATTGGCGAACAGCAGGCTGGTGACCGCTTCCTGTGCCGGCGCGACATTGTAGGGGGTGTTGGTCTCGGCCAGGATCTTCACGTCCGGATGCGCCTTGAGCTCGGCATCGGCGCCCTTGCGGCGATCGTCGCTGACCGACACGCCGGCGGGACCGTTGAGGATCAGGATCTTGCCCTTGCCGCCAATGGCGTCGATCAGGAACTTGGCGGCCTGGTCGCCCCACTGCGAGGAGTCTGTGTTGACCTTCGCGGTCACTTTATCCGTATCGACGAGGCTGTCGAAATTGATGATGGCGATGCCCTTGGCGCAGGCATCGGCCAGCACGCGGGCCGGCGCGGTCGACGAGCCGGCGATCAGGATGATGGCGTCGACATCGGAATCGATCATCGACTGAATCTGCTGGATTTGAACATTGGCATCGCCTTGCGCGTCAGTCACGACGAGCTTGTCGACCAGACCCTGCTTCTTCAGCGTCTCGACTTCGGCTTCGATTGTGCCTTGCGTCTGCTTCATCCAGGTCGGCACCGAATAGATGTTGGCCCAGCCGATCGTATAGGGCGCCTTGCGGTCACCCTTGATGCAGTTTGCCGCTGCATTGGCTTGCGAACCAACGCCGACGCTCAGGACGAGGCCGAGACAAAGGGCGCTGGCGGTTGCGAGAAACGATGTTTTCTTCATGACTGTTCCCTCGGAGGTTATGCCCCGGACGTGCGAGGTCGGCACGAAAAGCCCGTCGGTTGCCGCGCTGCGGAAACCGCCTGTTCTTCGTCTGATCCGTCTACACCGAGGCTCGCTTTTGTCTGGTATTTCAGACATAGTGTCTGTATATCGGACAAAATGGATGCTAGACGCAGCCTTGACATTTATCAAGCGTCTTGGGACGAGGGCCGGAACGAATCTTGAGATTGCGGCTGAGATGAGCGACAACGCTATCGAGTTGGTCGAAACGGACGCCGGCAAAGAACCGCGCAATGGCGAGCGCCGCCGTGGCATCGACCGCGTCATCATTCTGCTCGAGGCCTTGCTCAAGCACCGCGCGCCGATGCGCGTCGGCGACATAGCCAAGATGATCGGCGCGCCGCGCTCGACCACCTATGAGATCGTCAACAGCTTGCTCGAAGCCGAGATGCTCGAAAATGTCGGCACAGAGGGCTACGTCTATTTCGGTCGGGCGATGCATCTGTTCGGCTGGGCCTATTCGCATCACAACGCCCACTACCGGCGTATCATAGAGACGCTGGACAAGATGGCCGTGGAGACAGGCGAGACCGTGCAGCTGTGCGGACTGCGCGGCAACAAATATGTCGTGCTCGACTGCCGCGACTCGCCCGGCCCGTTCCGCATATCGAGTGATGTCGGGGTCGAGGTGCCGATCCCGTGGACGGCATCGGGACGGCTGCTGCTCGGCCATATGAGCGAGCAGGAACTGCGTGATTTCATCCCGCCCATTGACTACACGCTGCCCGACGGCCGCGTCATCGCGCCGGCCGAGTTCTTCGCTGATGTCGCCACGGCGCACCGCCAAGGTTACAGCGAGACCGCCGCGCTGGCCGACCGTTTCACCTGGTGCATGGCCGCGCCCATCCGCGACGGCCACGGTGCCATCGGCAAGACGCTTTGCTTCGTACTGCCCATCGACACGCCGGAGCCGCGGCGCAACCAGCTTCTCGATCTGCTGCGCGAGCGCGCCCGCGGCCTGTCGCTGACCGACGGCTGAGCGTGCGCCGATATCAGTGTTGGGTCGGCTCGCGGTCAATCTCGCCAAATGCACTCCGAGCCGCTGCCACAAGTCCGGCTGGTTGCATGAGGATTGAATCGTGACCGCTTTTTTTAACAACCTCGGGCTGGAGTGGTCGAAAGGGACTGCCAAAATTGAGGAACCGCGACTGATGGAAATCAGGCGGGACCTTCACGCCCATCCGGAGACCGCGTTCGAAGACGTCCGCACGAGTGCGACGGTGGCGCGCGAGCTTGCCCGTCTCGGCATTGAGCATCGAACCGGTGGGCCGTACCGGCGTTGTTGGGCCGCCCCTGTAGAGCTTCCTTCACCGGCTTCTATCGATCTTGTTGAATCACGCTGCAGTCGCTGCCGCTCGCGTGGCCCGGCGAAGCGCTGGCGCGATCTGCGTTCCGAGTCTTTCGATGACTGCCGCCACCTCTGAGAAGGGAAGCGAGCCGACATCAATCTGGGCAAGGAAACGATCTATGCCCAAGACCTCATGCGCAAACAGCAGGCGCTCTGTGATCTCGCTTGACGATCCGACCATCAAGGCAGTGCCCGGCGAGGCAGCGTGATCGAACTGACCACGCGACATCAGCGGTACGCGCCCGCCCGAGGCGTGATGCCAGTAGTTGGTATAGTGTGGGTAGAAGAGCTCCCGCGCAGACTGGGACGTAGCGCCGACATGCGTGTGGCATGCGAGCGCCACCCGCAAACCCGTCGCATCCTTCGGCACCGACTTGCGGTAAAGATCGACGATCCCCTTGCGCCCAGCGATCGGACCACCGAGGGCCGCGAGCGCCATCGGTGCGCCGAGCGCACCGGCGCGCGCGGCACTCTCTGGGCTGCCACCGACCGCGATCCATACCGGTACTTCGTCCTGAGCCGGCCGCGGCGCGATTTCGGCGTTGTTAAGCGCGGGACGGAACCTGCCCCGCCAGGTGATCCGCTCCGATGCGCGGAGCTTACGCAGCAGGGAATAGTTCTCGACGAATAGCTCGTCATAGCTGTTCAGATCGTACCCGAACAACGGAAAGGGCTCGGTGAATGCGCCTCGGCCCACCATGATCTCGGCCCGGCCCTCGGAGACGAGGTCGAGCGTCGCGAAGTCCTGGAAGACCCGCACGGGGTCGGAAGCGGCCAGAACTGTCACGGCGCTGGTCAGACGGATGTTTTTGGTCTGCGCCGCGATTGCCGATAGCACGACCGCCGGCGTCGAGACGGCGAAGTCCAGGCGGTGATGTTCGCCGACACCGAACACGTCCAGCCCCACCTCGTCGGCAAGCCGCGCCGCCGCGATGATCTCGGCGATCCGCTGTGCGCCCGACGGCCGTTGCCTCGTGACCGGATGCGGCACGAGGTCTCCGAAAGTGTAAAGTCCGATTTCCATGGCATATTCCTTTGTTCGCCAAAATGGCGAGTGAGGGGATCGGCGCCAAGTCAGTGCAGAGCGAACCTTGCGTTCGGATTAGCCGAACGATATTCATTTGGCCATGCTGCCCACGCCTCGCCCGTCCGAACTCGATCTTGTCGCCATCCGTTCTTTTCTTGCTGTGGTCGAGGCAGACGGAATTTCGGCGGCGGCGCGCAGGATGGGCCTTGCCAAGTCTGTTGTCAGCGAACGTATCGCAAGGCTGGAGAGGAACCTCGGCGTCACGTTGTTCAATCGCGGCCAGAGGCTGTCGCTGACCGAACGTGGGAGTGTTCTGGCCGCAGGCATGCAGTCCCTGGTTGAGAACCTTGACGTTCTCGTTCACGACGTCACCAGCGACCCCGCGGAATTCGGTGGACGCATCAAAATCACCACATCGGCGGGGCTGGGCGTCCGCTACCTTGGCGCGATCATCACGGCTTTTCTGGCGGAGAATCCGAACGTCGAAGCCGAGATCACCTATGACGACCGCTTTATAGATATAGCGGGTGAAAATTACGATCTGGCGCTTCGCATCGGCCATATGCGCAACAGCGATCTGGTCGGGCGCCGCCTCTGCACGATTCGCCGTTTGCTCTGTGCCAGCCCGCTCTACATCGAGAAATATGGTGCCCCGAGAACTGTCGAGGACCTGCAGCATCACCGGGGGCTCGGCTACAGCATGTTGCAAAGCACGCAGCAATGGCGGTTCCAGGGCAACGATGGCAGGCGCGTAAGTTCGAAGCCCCCGCGCCTTGTGTTTCTGGCCAACAACGGCGAGGCCGTGCGCGATGCGGTTCTGGCGGGTCTAGGCATCTCAAACCTGCCGAGCTTCTTCGTGACTGAAGACATCAAGGCGGGCCGTATGACCCTGCTCGACCTCCGACTCGGCATCGCGCCCGTCGAACTCTGGGCGCTTCATTCACGGCGGCGGGAGCCACGTCCCGTGGCGGTCGCCCTGACCGCCTGGCTGGCAGCGCGATTGGGACATCCGCCGTTTTGGGAGAGCGACCTAAGTTCACCAGCATCGGAAAGTGCACGTAGCGGCTTTGTCATCACGAGTGTTTCAGAAGACCTTGACGATTCACGCTCATCGGCCGCGACGTGATCAGAGTTAGACGGGCCTATCGGAGTTTCTCGTCGTGGCATTCCAGTGCAATCATTGGGCCGCCGAGGCTGGGGGATGTGCCCAGTTCGATCATGATGTGTTTGCCAAACAACGCTCAAGGGTCTTGAAAGGGGTGGCGTCTTGGCGGGCCATTGCCAGAACCCAGGCCCCCTCGACCTGCATGACGAGCAAATCCGCTGCCTCTTCCGGCGAGCAATAGCCAAACCGACGTGCGTGAGCGGCGATTTGTCCGGTCCAGCCAGCCAGGATGCTGGCACCGGCAATGCGAAGGTTGGGTGCCTCATCGCCGGCCTGGATGATGCTTAGAACGGGACAGCCCGTGAAACGACCTTGTTCTGTTGCAAGACCGACGATCGCCCTGCACAGAGCTTTCGCGCCTTCGACGAAATCGGCTGCTTCAACGAAACTGTGTTCAATAACACGGCCTACGGCGCACTCAGCCCACTGCGTAGCCTCCAGTGCCAGTTGCTGCTTGCCACCGGGAAAATGATAATAGAGCGACCCTTTGGAGAGGCCTGTAGCGGCGAGAATGTCGCTCATCCCGACGCCAGCATAGCCGCGTTGGCGCAACAATGCCGAGGCGGCACGGATCAAGGCTTTCCGGTTACCATCGTCTTCCATGACACTCATCCTATCGGCCATAGACCGATCAGTCTATATGCGCTATTAGACCGCTCGGTCTAAATGCGCGTGGGCATGTGACGAGCGGCGAGTTGAGCAATAGAGAGATCGAGATCGTGGCTGGTGGAGCGCGCCTTGCGGCGAAGTTTTACCCACCAAGCGGTCCTGCGCGCGCACATCTCTTGCTTCACGGCGCGACCGGAGTTCCCCAGTTTTACTATCGGAACTTCGCCCATTGGGCAGCAAGCCACGGGATTGGAGTTCTGACATACGACTATCGTGATTTTGGAGCTTCTCAACAGGGTTCGCTGCGACAAAGCCGGGCAACCATGGCGACATGGGGAATTGAAGATCAAGCTGCGGCCGAAGCCACCCTGTGCGAATTGGCTCCTGAAGGTCCTCTGTGGCTTCTGGGCCATTCGATTGGCGGGCTCATGTTTCCTTTCCGGCGTCACGACTCTCGCGTCGAGCGGATCATCACAATTGGCTCCGGCTTCGCCAATTTTCGCGATCACCCCTGGAGCTACCTGCCGATTGTCCTCGCATTCTGGTTTGGCGTTGGGCCAATCGCGACCGCTTTGGCGGGTTACCTTCCCGGGCGACGGATTCTTCTAGGAGCGGATCTTCCTGCAGGGGTCTACTGGCAGTGGCGAAGGTGGTGCACGAAACGAGATTTCTTCCGAAGTGATACTGGAAAATCCTTGCCGGAGCCCGATTTTTCCGCGCCCGACGTTGATGTGCGCATCTTTACCATGAAGGACGACGTTGTCGTGCCACCTGTTTGTGTATGGCGTTTCGCGGATGCGTTTCCCGCAGGGAGCGTCAAGCGCACCATGCTCATTCCTGGCGACTTCGGATTGAAATCCCTGCGCCACATTCAGGTTTTATCCAAGCATAGCGCAGCGGCCTGGCCCGCGATCCTCGGTTTATAGAACGGGTGAAGGCGCCGCCCGGCGAACTTCAAATGAAAGTAGAGGCCGATAACCATTGTGACCGTGACCTCGATCAAGGGCAGGTTGAGGTGAAGCAGCGACGACTGCTAGCGCAATCGTTGACCGGCGCGGTTCTCATTCCGGAAGAATGCGTTCATTCGGCGGCCGCCAGTTGCTGGCTCTCGCTGGCGATCAGCTTGGCCAGGTTGCGGCGGAAGCGCAGCGGACCGACATCGATCTTGAGATCGAGGTTGGGTGTGTGCTTGTTGGCCATGCCCTTGTGCACGGCGTTGAGCACGACACGGTCCTCGTCAAAGGCGCCGCGCACGGATGTGGCGAACTGGCGCGAAACCTCCAGATCGTCGGGCGCGAAATTGCGCATCTGGAACCAGTAGTATTTCGTCTGGTTCTCATCGACCGGCGTCATGAAGTTGTAGCTGTCCATGAGGAACACGTCATCATGGAGCGGCTTGCCCTCGCCGCCGGTGCGTGCCGGCACGAAAATCGCCTTGATGATCGCGTTGGAGGGGTAGCGCACCTCATAGTGCTGCTTGCGGTCGCAATTGCCGGAAAATTTGAGGAAGGGCGCATAGAAGGGCGCCGGCGCGGCATCGACCACCCAGCGCCACACCGTCACGCCGTCCGCGCCCACGGTGGTTTCGAGCGGCGCATCCTCCATGGCCTGGACACCGCCGAAGGAGGATTGGTGGACCCACGAGACATGCGAGGGGTCGAGCAGGTTGTCGGTCATGTAAAGGTAGTTGCAATCGAGCGACATCGACTCGCCACGATTGACGCCCCATGCCGGGTCGCCCCAATGGTCGACCGCGAAAATCAGCGCGGGATCGGCCTTTGCCGCCTCCCCCATCCAGACCCACAGCAGCCCGTAGCGCTCGGCAATCGGATAGGAACGGACGCACGCAACATGCGGTATCTTTTCCGCGCCCGGCACCCGCGTGCAGGTTCCCGTGCTGTCGAAGGTCAGGCCGTGATAACCGCATTCGACCGTATCGCCCTTGATGCGGCCCATCGACAGCGGCAGCTTGCGGTGCGGACAGGCGTCTTCGAGCGCCGCCACCACGCCATCGGTGCGGCGGTAGAGGACAATGTCCTCGCCAAGGATCCGGGTGGGTACCAGCAGGTCGGCAACCTCATGGTCCCATGCGGCAACGTACCAGCAGTTTCGAAGAAACATGGCGTCCTCCCCAGTCTGTGAACGCCAAACGAATATCTTGCGAGCCGGTGACGACATAGGGCTTGCATCTGCGTTCTATTTTAGAAAAACTAAATCAAGCTGACCCCAGGATGATTGCCCAGGTGAAGAAAACGCCGCCACTGCGCGCAATACAGGCCTTCGAGGCTTTCGGCAGGCGCGGCAGTGTAACAGCGGCCGCGGCCGAACTTGGCGTGTCCGTCGGTGCGGTCAGCCAGCAGATACGCAAAGCTGAAGAAGCGCTGGAGGCGAAGCTGTTGGAACGGCGCGGCAGGAGTGTCGCCCTTACGGCGCTGGGGCGTGTTTATCACGCGGCGGTTTCCCTTGGGTTCGACCAGATTCGAGAGGCCCAAGACGTCATCGAACGGGCCCGGTCCGCAGACACGCTGGCGATCTCCTGCCTGCCATCGCTGGCCAGCAAATGGATCGGCCCGCAATTGCTGGACTGGCAGATTGCGCATCCTGGCGCGACGGTGCGCCTGGTCGGCGCCGAGACAGAGCCCCGGCTGGATACCGAAGATATCGACTTCCGCATTTCCTACGGCGACAAGTATCGCGATTTCAATCACTACACCGAACTGTTCACGGACTGGGTCGTTCCGGCATGCTCGCCGGCACTGCTCGCCAAGCATCCGGTGCGCAAACCCGCCGACATTCTCGATCTCCCACTTCTCAGCATAGAATGGGCCCGCGACCACCGCTCACCGCCAAGTTGGGCGGAATGGGCCGCAAGCATCGGAGCGCTGTATCGGAAGGCTTCAGGTGAAGTCGCCTTCTCCCTGTCGAGCGCCGCGATCGATGCGGCGACGAACGGAAGGGGCATTGTGCTGGCGCAGCTTTCGATGGCTGCCGAGGACATCGCGTCCGGCCGGCTCATCATACCTTTCAATCATCGGCTCAAATTGTCCCAGGCCTATTTCCTTGCCTGGGACCGTGCGGCCTTGCAAAAGCCCTTCGGCCCGGAACTGCGCGCATGGATCGTGTCGATTTCCAAGCGGATGGGCGCGGTTTTGACGGAGTGAATGTCATCAGCCAATCATACTTTCCTTCGCAGGCGCCGCAGCGAAGGGTAGAGGTCGGCGATCCGTCTCAGCGCCTCGCTGGCGATCGGCGCGGGCCCGGCTGCCGCCAGTTCATAGAAGCGTCGGCGCACGTGTGCCGAGCGAAGGCGAGCGTCACGTCGCTCTTGTCGGCCAGCACACGATAGCCGCCATAGCCATCGACCTGCAGGATTCCAGTTAAGCCTGCCAGATGAGCGATTGGACGCTCGGCCTTCCCGGTCGGGTGCGTAGACGGGTCGGCTCCCTGCCATGGTCGATCGTCACGCGCATAGGCCCAGAGCAGCCCAGTCTTGGTCTTGCCTCGGCCGGGATCGAGCACCGGCGCAGTCGTCTCGTCGGCGAAGAGCTTCGGCGAGGACTTCAGCTTGCCAAGCAGCCGCTCCTCGCAAGCGCGGCAGGCATATTTGAGCCGGCGCACCACGATCACCCGCAGTTGCGCCGGGCACGATGTCGAGCCGCTCGCTGACGTCTTCGCCGATCCGGTGCAGGCCGTTGCGACAGCAGGGACAGGCGTGGTCGTCGATGTCGACGATCGTCTCGATGCGGGGCAGATGCACTGGCAGCGAGCCACGGCTAGCTCGGCGCTTTGCGGTGCGCTCGCTGCGTTCGCGCGGGTCGGCACGTTCGGCCGCTTCCTCGGCGGCGGCCTCGATCTGCTCGGCCGAGGCCCAGCAGCAACTGATCCTCGGGGAGCGTCTCAGCGCGACGGCCGAAGCGGTGACGCTGCAATTCCTTGGGCTGGATTTCCTAGCGGACCTCTAAATTAGACTTCAGCCCCAAGCGCGCGAGGGCTGTTCGCCAGGGGTCAGAACCCGCCCAATTGCACGCCGTTGCCGCCGATTACCGCACGCATCGTTGCAAGGTCTTCCGAGACCGGCGATCCTGAGGTACGTATGACGGGTGTCATCAAGAGAAGGAGAAAATTGACAATCAGGCGCAAAACGATTTCCTTCAAAACTCGGTGGCTTATCCAATAGCGCTCAATTCAATTTCGAAGAAATAGGCGTAACCTATTGATTTGTAATAATTTGGTGGGCCCGGAGGGACTCGAACCCCCAACCAAGCGGTTATGAGCCGCCGGCTCTAACCATTGAGCTACAGGCCCCACGCGGGCTGGATTAATGTTTTTCGCATCGCGGCACAAGGCTTTCCCGTCGGGCTTCCGCAGATCGCCCAAATCAACCCATAATCGCGCTCTACGCGACCTCTTGCGACTCGATCGCAGACCAAGGAGATTTTGATGACCAGACGCCTTTTGCCCCTCGCGCTCGCCGCTGCAATCGCTTTTCCGGCGATGGCTGGAGCCACCGATTTGCCGACGCCGCCCCGCATCACTGTATCGGGCGAAGGCGAAGCAACCGTAGCCCCCGATCTGGCGGTCCTGACGCTCAGCGTCATGCGCGAAGCCAAGACCGCGCGCGCAGCGCTCGACGCCAACAACGACGCCATGGCCGGCGTGATCGCGGCGATGAAATCGGCCGGCATCAAGGACCGCGACCTGCAGACCGCGGGCATCCAGATCAACCCGCGCTACAACTACACCAACAAGCCGGACGGCAGCCAGGAAGCCGAACTCGTCGCCTATCAGGTGACCAACACGCTGTCGGTGCGGGTGCGCGATGTCGACAAGACCGGCGAGATTCTGGACAAGGCGGTGTCGCTCGGCGTCAACCAGGGCGGCGGCATCGCCTTCACCAATGACAACCCGGCGGCGACCGTCACCGAGGCCCGCAAGAAGGCGGTCGCCAACGCCATGGCCAAGGCCAAGACGCTGGCCGAGGCCGCCGGCGTCAGCATCGGCCGGGTGCTCGAGATCACCGACCAGAACATCGCGCCGACACCTATGCCGATCAACGCCAAGGCTTTCGATGCGGCGGCGGGTGCTGCGGCTCCGGTGCAGGCCGGCGAGAATTCCTACAACGTGCAGGTCACCGTCACCTTCGAGTTGAAGTAACCGGCCCCGATGATCCGTGGCTGAGGCTTGTTCAGCCACGGATCCAACGACCAACCGATACCGTGCATGAAAAACCCCGCGGGATTGCTCCCGCGGGGTTTTTTCGAGCCACTCCCTTCCAGCCGGAAGGGGCTCGGCTACTCCCAGCTGATCTTCGCAGAAGATCATGCTGCCCTGCTAACCCTCACAGAGGGTTATGCCGCTGCCGGCCTTCGCAGAAGGTCAAGCAGAACCCGGCCTCAGCGATAAATGACCGGGCAGCCGCGCTCATTGGCGAACACGATGACGACGCGGTCACCGTCCTGACGACCCACCACCTTCACCATGCGACGGCTGACGTCGACGATGCGGGCACGGTAGAGGCCCATGCGTTCGGCCTTGTCGAGGGCGCGGTCCGGCGAACAGCCACGACGCCAGCCGTCGCGGCGTTCATCACGCCAGTAGCCGCGGCGTTCATCACGGCGATGGCGATAGCCGTCGTCGCCGGTATAGACGCCGAAACGCGTGTCGGCGTTGTTGCCGAAGCCGAGATACAGGCTGTCGGCATGAGCGGGGATGGCCGCCAGCGTGCCGAGACCGACCAGGGCCGAAAGGGCTGCCGTCTTGATCGTGTTGAACATCGTCTTTTCTCCTTGTTGCGGGCTTTCGCCCGTCCTCGTGAACCGATGGGGGGAGAATGCAGTTACCTATCTGAATTTCTTGCGAACCGGCCGTTCATCTCCGGTTCATGTGGCGGAAAAGGAATTCGCAGGCCATTTGCCATCGCCCACGGCAGGGTGAATGCCCCAAAACGCCGCACTCAGTACCCGGTTCCCAATCCAGCCGATTGGCCCGGCAGACTGGCTGAGGATCAGGGTGTTCGTTCCAACGCGAGCCCTATGGCTCTTCGTCCCGGCGCGAGCCCCTATGGCTCGTCGTCCAGCATGTAGTCAAAATAGTCTTCCGGCTCGGCGAGATCGGTCTCGCTTGCCTTGACCCGCCCGCGTATCGAGATGCCGGCCTCGTGCACGGTCTCGGCGCTGCCCGACACCAGCCTGTGCCACCAGTAGAGGTCGTGGCCCTCGGCCACCAGCCGGTAGGCGCAGGTGCTGGGCAGCCAGCTGATGGTGCGAACATTCTGCGGCGTCAGCCCGACGCAGTCGGGAACGCGCGCCAGCCGGTTGGCGTAGTCCGAACAGCGGCAGCTCTGCGCGTCGAACAGCCGGCAGCCGACGCTGGTCCAGTAGATCTCGCCGGTGTCCTCGTCCTCGAGCTTCGACAGGCAGCATTTGCCGCAGCCGTCGCACAGCGACTCCCACTCGGCCGGGCTCATCGCCTCCAGCGCCTTGGTTTTCCAGAATGGCGTTTCCATTCCCGGCATGTGGCCCCAGCCGCCGGCAACGTCAAGCGCGACGAAGGCCCGAATGCGGCGATCGACAGGCCAATGACACGAAGTTGCCTTCAAAAGGCCGGCCAATCGCCCCTTACTGTCTCTATCGCAACCAAACTGGAACCAATCGGCCCAAGATCGGTTTCGGCAAGGATGGGACCCCACAAGGAGAGTTTTCGATGAAACGCCAACCCCGGATTCTGGCAGGCACCGCACTTGGCCTGCTGATGGCATCCGCGCCGTTGGGCGCGTTCCCGCTTCAGGGAAGTGCCGCGTTCGGCCCAGCCAAGCACATGTCAGCCGCGCTCATTTTGGCGCAGGCAGCGTGCGCCGAGGGCGAATCGGCCGAGGCCTGTGCGCAGAAGCAGCAAGGCGGACAAAAGCCCGAGCGCAAGAAGCGTGAACAGCAGCAGACGGAGCAGGCCCCCGCCGAGCAGGCCGCCCCTGCCGTCGAAGAGCAGCAGCCACGCCGCAAGAAGCGCGACCAGCAGCAGCAGACCGAGCAGGCGCCGGCCGAACAGGCCGCCCCGGCCGTCGAAGAGCAGCTGCCGCGCAGGAAGAAGCGCGAGCAGCAGCAACAGACCGAGCAGGCGCCAGCCGAACAGGCCGCCCCGGCCGTCGAAGAGCAGCTGCCGCGCAGGAAGAAGCGCGACCAGCAGCAGCAACAGACCGAGCAGGCGCCAGCCGAACAGGCTGCCCCGGCCGTCGAAGAGCAGCTGCCGCGCAGGAAGAAGCGCGACCAGCAGCAGCAACAGACCGAGCAGGCGCCGGCCGAACAGGCTGCCCCGGCCGTTGAAGAGCAGCTGCCGCGCAGGAAGAAGCGCGACCAGCAGAAGCAGATCGAGGCCGCCCCTGCCGAACAGCCCGCCGAGCAGGCGGCCCCGGCAAACGACAACAACCCACAGCCCCAGCGCAAGAAGCGCAAGCAGGATCAGCAGATCGAAGCCGCACCCGCCGAACAGGCGCCGGCCAAGAAGCAAGCGCCCGCCGGCGAACCGGTTCCGCAGGCCGAACCGCTTCAGCCTGAGCAGCAGGCGGCGCCCGCCCAAGGCGAACAGCCTCAGGATAAGACGAAGCGCGGCAAGAAGCCTGTCATCGAACAGCCGGTGACGGGTGAGCAGCCGGCCGCTGGAAAACAGCCGTCAACGGCCGAACAACCCGCCGGTGGGCAGCAACCCGTGACCGGCGAACAGCCGGCCCAAGGGGAAAATGCAGCCCAGGGCGAAGCCCCGGCCGACAAGAACGCAGCGCCCATCTTTGATAGCCAGAAAGATGTCCTGCGCAAGCGCAAGGGCAAGAACGGCCAGCCGGGAGGCGAGAATGCGAATGGCGAGCAGGCCACCCAGCCCGCCCAGCAGAATGGCGAGCAGGTGCAAGCTCCAAAACCGGCTCCGGTCGACCAAGGACCCCCGCCCACCGACGACAAGTCGGCCCAGCAGGCAATCCAGCCTGAAAAGATCGCCCCGGTGACGGAGGAAAAGGGCACCCGCGTCGAGCGTGCACCCGATGAGAACATTCGCGACCGCCGGCGTCCGAAAGGCGTCGACGTCGTCAGGGAACTCGGCGACCGAGTTATCCTGCAGTTCAACAACCAGACATTCGTCCAGAGCAATGACGCCCCGCGCATGACCCGCGGCGCCAGAAATGTGTACTATGAGGATCTGTCGGGCGATCGCACCCGGGAAATCGTCGAGCGCGACAATGGCATCCAGATCGTCACCATCCGCAACAGCTACGGCGATGTCATCCAGCGTTCGCGCATCACGCCCGATGGCCGCGAATATGTGCTGAGCTATGTCGACGAGCGGGACTATCAGGATGACAGCGACTGGCGCGATCCCGGCGACGACCTGCCGCCGATGCGGCTGACCATCCCGCGGCGGGAGTACATCCTCGATTCCGAGGACGTCGAGAGCCCGGACGACTACTACACCTTCCTCGAACAGCCGCCGGTGGAAAAGGTCCAGCGCCTCTACTCGATCGATGAGGTCAAGCGTTCGGCCCGCGTGCGCGACATTGCACGCCGCGTCGACCTCGACACGCTGAACTTCGAATTCGGCTCGGCCTCGATTTCCGACACCGAGGTGCAGAAGCTCGAGGGTGTCGCCAGCGCCATGGACAAGCTGTTGAAGAAGAACCCGGCCGAGACCTTCCTGATCGAAGGTCATACCGACGCCGTCGGCACGCCGGAGGCGAACCTTGCCCTGTCCGATCGCCGCGCCGAAGCGGTGGCGGAGGCCCTTACCAATGCCTTCGGCATCCCGCCGGAGAACCTGACGACGCAGGGCTATGGCGAGCAGTATCTGAAGGTCAACACGACAGCGCCCAACCGCGAGAACCGGCGCGTCGCCATTCGCCGCATCACCTCGCTGGTGGCGCCGGTCGCCAGCAACAATTAGGTCATGATTTCAAAATCATGACCTGGTTTGCGGAATCTGCGCGCGAAGCAACCATCCCCGGTCCTGCCGGGGATGGTTCGACGTGTCAGGTTCAACAAGAATTGTACCGGCATTAGAGCCGGCTCATTGAATCGCGGGCTCACCCACCCCAGATTCTGGACAGGGCATTCCCTGCCCCGTCCCGACTCCAGCGGGACGTATTGAGCCCCGCCGGTCCCTCGCCGGCGGGGTTTTTTGTCTTGTAAACGGTGACAGCTGACCGAAATACGACCACCCACTGCCCTACCGCCCGCTATCCAAAGAGAACCAACCGGAACCACTCTATGAAGCGTCTCGAGCTCGCCATCGAATCGATCATCCTTGCCTCGCGCTGGCTGCTGGTCGTCTTCTATCTCGGGCTGGGCGTGGCGTTGGCCATCTATGCGCTGTCCTTCGGCAAGAAGCTCTATGAGTTCGTCCTGACCGCCTTCTCGCCGACACCGACACCATCCTCAAGATGCTCGGCCTTATCGATGCCGCACTGGTCGCCTCGCTGGTGGTGATGGTCATCATCTCGGGCTACGAGAACTTCGTCAGCCGCTTTGACGACCAGGACGGCGGCGTGCATTGGCTGGGCACGATCGATGTCGGTTCGCTGAAGGTCAAGGTCGCCTCGACCATCGTCGCCATCTCGTCCATCCACCTCTTGCAGGTGTTCCTCAACTCGTCCTCCTATTCGACCGACCAGTTGATATGGCTGACCGTCATCCACCTCGCCTTCGTCGTCTCGGCCTTCATGCTCGCCTATATCGACCGGCTGATGGGCCTGAGCAAAGGCAAGAAGGTCGAGGAAGGCTGACGCCAGTGGAAGAGGATGATTTTTCGACGCTCGAGCAGGCAATCGACGAGGGTGATGAATCGGGCGAGCCGTAGCCGTTGGATTTCGAGTCGTTTATCGAAAAGCGTCGGCAGCCTCCCCGCTAGTAGATTCCCTTGATCTTCGTGCCCGAATTCGCAAACACCTCGTCCGGCACGAAGAAGTCGCCGGCCAGCGGCCCGGTCGCGCCTGGTGCATAAACCGAAAAGTCGCTGACGCCCTCGGCGCGCAGCACCTCCTCGTCGATGTAGAAATTGCCGGTGGCCTCTCGCGATGGCCGCATGAAGATCGCGTGCGCGGCATCGGCCATGATGTCGGGCGAACGGCTCATCGCCGCCACCGTCGCGCCGCCGAGCAGATTGCGCACCGCAGCCGTGTCGATGGTCGAGATGGGCCACAGCGAATTGACCGCGATGCCGTCCCTGGCGAACTCGGCGCTCATGCCCAGCGTGCACATCGACATGCCGAATTTGGCCATGGTGTAGGCGACGTGGTTCTTGAACCACTTGGCCTTCATGTCGAGCGGCGGCGCCAGATTCAGGATGTGAGCATTCTTAGCTAACTTCAGGTGCGGAATGCACATTTTGGAGACGAGGAAGGTGCCGCGCGTGTTGATCTGGTGCATCAGATCATAGCGCTTCATGTCGGTCTCCAGCGTGCCGGTGAGCTGGATGGCGCTGGCATTGTTGACGCAAATGTCGATGCCGCCGAACTTTTCCACGGTTCTAGCGACCGCCTCTGCAACCTGCGCCTCCTCGCGAATATCGCACAGAACCGGCAGCGCCTTGCCGCCGGCCTGCTCGATCTCCTGCGCCGCCGTGTAGATCGTGCCGGGCAGCTTCGGATGCGGCTCGGCGGTCTTGGCGGCGATCGTCACATTGGCGCCGTCGCGCGCGGCGCGCAGCGCGATCGCCAGCCCGATGCCGCGCGACCCGCCGGAGATGAACAGCGTCTTTCCGTTGAGCGACATTTCCTGCGCCTCCCTTGCAACATAGCAGGCGCGAACCTTTGCGCGGCAGGTGACCGCAGCGCAAGGCCCGAGACGCTGGACGTCGAGTTACGCTGCGTAGGGTTTGTGACTAGACCAGCACCAGCCCCTGCCGCATCGCAATGGCGATCGCATCGGTGCGGTTGGCGGCACCCAGCTTGATCAGGATCGCGGCGACGTGGAATTTCGCCGTGTGCACGGAAATGTTCAGCCGCCGCGCGATCACCTTGTTGGGCGCGCCCTCGGCCAGCAGCGCCAGCACTTCCGCCTCGCGCGGTGACAGCGCCGGCCGGGCGGCATGCTCGTCGGAGGCATCATCCTCGAATGGCTCGCCCTCGCCGGCATGGAAATCCTCATCACGGCCGCGGCTGCCATCGCCCGATACACGATAGCCGGCCGCCGCCAGCCGCGCTGCTGCGGCGATCAACAAATCGTCCGCGCCCGCGGGCATGACGGCCAACACCTCGCCGGCAGGCCGGTCGCCGCTGCCCGACAGCAGCACCCGTGGCGTGGAGGCCGGCACGGCGTCACCGCTGCTGTGGTCAACAATGGCGACGTCGGCGGCGCCGGCCACGACCGGCAGCAGGTCGTCGCTCGCGGCAAGCGAGGCAGCCAGGCGCTCGGCGCGAGCCGCGTCGCCAAGCGCAATCAGCACCATCAGCCGCCGCGAGGCGGCACCGTCATGCATGATCCGGTCGCTGGTGGTCGTGTCCATCACTCCTCTCAGGAAAGCGGCTTTTCGCCGATCGTCAGCACGACATCGCGCTGTTCACCGCCACGCACGACACCGAGTGTCACCGAAATGCCGGCACTGTCGGGTCCGAGCCTGCGGATCAGGTCGCGCGGGCCATGCACGGCCTCGCCATTCCACGCCACGATGATGTCGCCGAGCGAAAGGCCGGCGGCCTTGGCCGGGCCTTCGTCGTCGAGGCTCATCACCATCGCTCCATGCGCGTCGCGGTCGCGCACCGGATGCAGGCCGGCGCCGAGATAGCCACGCGCGACATGGCCCTTCTCGCGCAAGGTCGCAACCGCCCGTTCGATCGTCTCGTAAGGCATGACCAGCGCCCGGTGGCGCGGCCCGAACAACAGCATGCCGATCAGCGCGCCCTTGGCGTCGAGCACCGGGCCGCCCTCGAAACGGCCGCCGGCGCCGACGGCAAGATTGATGCGCCGGTCGATGGTGCCGCCGCGCATCGAGCGCCAGGCCGGGCCGACCTCGCCCACAGAGCCCGACACGGCCAGCGCCGATCCCTGGCTGTTGCCGATGGCGATGGCGACGTTGCCGGGCCGTACCGCGTCGGCCTTGGCCAGTGTAGGCGCTGTGCCCGCATCGGCCGGCTTCAGCAGGGCGACGCCGGTGGATGGATCGCGGCCAACCAATTCGGCCTTCACCGTGTCGCCTGAAGCCAGTGTCAGCTCGATCTCCTCGCCAGCCTCGACAGCCTCCTCGGCGGTGACGAAATAACTGTCGCGCCAGTGGAAGGCGCTGGCCGTGCGATGATGATGCGTGGCGAAACTTGCCGTTGCCGGTGCCGCGTTGGCGGCGAGATCGGCGATGGCCTCGGAAAATGCACTCAGATTGAAATCGCTCATAGGGGTCTCCTGGGTTTCTTGCATAGCCCAGATATCGCTCGACAGCGCGCTTGGAGGTACTCGCCTGACGGCTAGTTGGCGGTTTGACTGGCCATCTGGTCAGGTCGCGGCGGTTCCAGCCGCTCCGCACATATAGTGCGTGTCGCCCAAAAATGCTCAGCGGTTTTGGGATAACGACACGCACAGGAAAAAACCGCACCACGACTGAAAACACGGAGCCCGTCCATGGCCCTCGCCGCCGCCAAATTCCAAACCGATGACATACTGGCCGACGACACGCTGCTCGACGCCTATTCGACGACGGTCGCCGATGCGGTCGACCGCATCGGTCCTGCCGTCTGCCGCATCGAACGCGTTGGCGGTCAGGGCGGCCATGGGTCCGGCTTCGTCATCGCGCCCGACGGGTTGGTCGTCACCAATTTCCATGTCGTCGGCGACGCCAGGACGGTGCGCGTCTCGATGCCCGACGGCGCCTCCCGCGAGGGCCGCGTGCTTGGCCGCGACCCCGACACCGACATCGCGCTGGTGCGCGCGGACGGCAGCTTTGCCGACGTGGCACCCCTTGGCGATTCCAAGCGGCTGCGGCGCGGCCAGATCGCCATTGCCATCGGCAACCCGCTCGGCTTCGAATGGACCGTCACTTCGGGCGTCGTCTCGGCGCTCGGCCGCTCGATGCGCGCCTCCACCGGGCGGCTGATCGACGACGTCATCCAGACCGACGCGGCGCTCAACCCCGGCAATTCCGGCGGGCCGCTGGTGTCGTCGGCCGGCGAGGTCATCGGCGTCAACACCGCCATGATCCATGGCGCGCAAGGCATCGCTTTCGCGGTCGCCTCCAACACCGCCAACTTCGTCATTTCGGAGATCATCCGCTTCGGCCGCGTGCGCCGCGCATTCATCGGCATCTCCGCCGACACGACGAACCTGCCGCGCCGCGCAGCCCTTTTGTCGCAAGTGTCGACCATCACGGCGGTGCGGCTGCGCAGTGTCGAGAAGGATGGCCCGGCGGCGAAGGCCGGCCTGAAGGAAGGCGACATCATCGCCGCAATCGACGGCCGCCCGGTCACCGGCGTCGACGATCTGGTGCGCCTGCTCGACGCCGAGCGCATCGGCCGCGAGACGCTGTGCACCGTCGTGCGCCGCACCGGAGTCAGCCAGGTGACGGTGACGCCGGTGGCGCGGAGCTGAAGTCTATCGCTGCTTGAGCACCCGCCCAAGCAGCGACACCAGAAACGCCGCCAGATCACCGGTCGGATCGAGGTCCGGATCGAAGATCGACATGTCCACGCCGATACAGGCGGGATCGGCAACCAGTGCAGAGAGGATGGCGGCGAGATCGTCCGGGTCGATGCCGGGACTGCCGGGCGAATCCACCGCCGGCATCACCGTCTGGTCGAGTACGTCGATGTCGAGGTGCAGCCAGTAGAGAGACCGCGCCAGCGTCGCCCGGGTCCTTTCCAGCACCCTCGCCGCGCCAAGTTCACGCACGGCAAAGACGTCGATCAGCGTCATGGCGCTGGAACTGATGTCTGGCCAGGCGAAATCGGCGTCGCGGCTCTCGCGCTCGCCAATCTGGACAACCTGTTCGTCGGCAACGAGCGACCCGACGATGCCGGGCCACTCGGTCAGCAACGGCTCGCCACGTCCGGTGGCGAGCGCGAGATCCATGCCGGCGGCCGAGCCGAGCGCCGCGTTGGCATCGTAATTGCCGGGATGACGGAAATCGCTGTGGCCATCGACGTGCACGAGTGACAGTGGACCGGAGCGGCGTGCGGCCGCCAGCGCCCCAAGCAGGATCGAACAATCACCGCCGATGATCAACGGAAACTCGCCCTGCCCGATCGCGCCAGCGACAATCTCGGCAAGCGCCAGATTGAACCGGCGGATCGCAGGGCCATTGCGCAGTCGGGTGCCCGGCTGCGGTTCAGTGCTGTAGGCGGGCCGTTCGAGATCGACTACCCTGGCCGGCGCAACCACCTCGACCAAGCCGGCCTCGCTCAGCGCCTGCGGCGCCCGCCATGTCCCTGGCACATGGCCGGGCCGGAGCGGACGAAGGCCGAGGTTGGACGGGGCGCGGATAAGGCAGATTTCACGCATGGAAGGGCCCAGGTTTGCCAAGCCCACCATAGACCGCGAATGCCCACCTGGTCACGAGGCGGAGCCGCCCCCACCTCCGCCGACAGTTTCGGCCAGCGACCCCCCCTTCAGGCTCCCTCGATAAATTGCGCCTGAAACTCCGGGCTTAGCGGGATCGGCTTGATCACGTCGATCAACACGCCATTGGGGTCCTTGGTGATGAAATGGCGCTGGCCAAAGGGCTCGTCGCGCAGGCTGCACAAGATCGGCAGGCCGGCGGCGGTGATCCGTTCGTAGACAGCATCCGGGTTCCTGACTTCGAAGTTGATCAGCAGGCCGGTTGTGCGGCCCCTCCCTTCTTCCGGGATCGTTTCATGATCGCCATGGACGATGCCGAGATTGACGCGGCGATCCTCGGCAGACTGCAAATGCACGTACCAGTCGCTCTCGGACAGCGGCTTGAAGCCGAAATGCGTGACGTAAAAAGCCTTTGTAGCGGCAACGTCGCCGGTCATCAGCACCGGGTAATAGCTCGTGGTCTTCATCTTTCCTTCTCCCATCAAATAACATACAGTCTGCATGTAAAATGCATTAACATACAGGCTGCATGTATGCAACAGGAATCCGCGCGCCGTTCCAACCGCGATCGCACCGAGGCGACGCGCGCCGATCTGATTGCCGCGGCGCGAAAACTGTTCACCGAAAAATCCTATGCCGAGACCGGCACCCCAGAGATCGTCGCCGCCGCAGGCGTCACGCGTGGCGCGCTCTACCACCACTTTGCCGACAAGCAGGCGCTGTTTGCCGCCGTGGTCGAGCAGGAAGCGGCTGTTGTGGCTGACGAAATCGAGCGCGCCTCGCCCCCCTCGTTGTTTGCCCGTGACGCGCTGATTGCCGGTTCGGATGCCTATCTCGACGCCATGCGCGCGCCCGGCCGCACGCGGCTGTTGCTGCTCGATGGTCCCGCCGTGCTCGGCCGCGCCGCCATGGACGCGATCGACAACCGCCACGGCAACCGCTCGCTGCGCGAGGGGCTGGTCGCCGCCATGCGGGCGCAGACGATGACGAGATTGCCCGCCGAGGCGCTGACCGCGCTGCTGGCCTCCGCCTTCGACCGCGCCGCACTCGCCATCGAGGCCGGCGCCTCAGCCGAGGATTACCGCGCCGTCCTCATGGCACTGATCGATGGATTGTCTCCGGCTCCTCATCGGGCACCTGGCCCGGTTCGAACTCGTTGAAGCAGCCGAGCTGGCGCTTGAATTGCTCGATCAGCCAGGCCGCTGCCGGCTTCGGGCTGCGATCGTTGCGGTGCATGGCAAACAATGGCGAGCTCACCTCCTTGTAGGGCTCGAGGTCGAGTTCCACCAGCCGGCCACTGGCCAGATCGTCGGCGATCAGCCAGCGCGGCAGCCCGCCCCAACCAAGCCCCTCGCGCATTAGTGTATGCTTGGTGCGCATGTCCGATAGCCGCCAGCTACGGTAGGCAAAGACGCCGTAGTCGCGCCCCTTGGTGCGCTCGGACTGGTCGGTGACGACAAGTTGCGTGTGTTCGCGCACGTCCTCGATCGCCACCGGTTTCGGCAGCAGCGCCAGCGGATGGCTGGGTGCCGCGGCCGGTACCATCGACATGAAGCCGATGCGCACCAGATGCACGTCGACCTCGCCCAGCAGGCCGCCAATGCCAAGATCGGCCTGTCCATTGACGACATGATCCGGGATCAACCCAAGCGAGCCGATATGCAGGCGCAGCATCACGGTCGGGAACTTCGCCTCGAACGCCTTCAACACCCGCACCAGCACCAGCGACGGCAGCGTCGCATCGACCGACAGCGCGACTTCCGCTTCCAGCCCCTGATGGTGTCCGTCGACCCTGGAACGGATACGCTGCAGCACGCCGACCATGCGCTGGGCATCCTCCAGCATCGCCCGGCCGATTTCGGTCAGTTGCGGCTCGCGCGTGCCCTCACGCTCGAACAGCTTCAGGCCGAGCTGCGCCTCGAGATTGGCGATACCATAGCTGATGACGGATTGGGCCCGGTTGAGCTTGCGGCCGGCGGCCGAGAAACTGCCGGTTTCTGCGACCGTCACAAAGATCTGCAGTTGGTCGAGTGTCGGGTTGGGTTGCATCGCTATATCCACTTTGTGGATGGATAGTATAGAAAATATACCAGTTTTTCAAATGGATCGATGGCCCCATATCCAGCGGGACAAATTATTTCAACCCCTGGAGAGCCCCAAATGTCCACCCTTCTCGTCACCTCGAGCCCGCGCGGCGCTGCTTCGCACTCGACCCGCATTGCTACTGAACTCGCTGAAAAGCTCGTCGCCGCCGACCCGTCGAACACGCTTGTCGTGCGCGATCTCGTTGCAAACCCGCTGCCGCATATCGACGCCGACTATGCCAGCGGCATCTACACGCCGGCCGAAGCCCGCACCCCGCGCCAGGCTGAGGTCGTCGGCGTCTCCGACGTCGTGCTCGACGAACTGTTTGCCGCCGACACCGTGATCCTCGCCACCGGCTTCATCAACTTCAACATCTCCTCGACGCTGAAGTCGTGGGTCGATCACGTCGCCCGCTCCGGCAAGAGCTTTGCCTATGGCGAGAACGGCCCCAAGGGCCTCGTCACCGGCAAGAAGGTCTATATCGTGCTGGCTTCGGGCGGCATCTATTCCGAAGGTGCGGCCGTGCAGATGGATCACGCCATTCCCTATCTGCGCAGCGTGCTCGGCTTCATCGGCATGACCGATGTCGACGTCATCCGCATCGAAGGCGTCGGCATGGGTGCCGACGCTGTGATCGCCGCGCTCGCCAAGGCGACCGCCAAGGTCGATGCCGTGGTGGCGGCCAGCCAGCAGGTCTCTGCGGCGGCGTAAAGTGCCGATCATCCGAACTGAAGAAGGCAGGCGCCCTCGCTTGCCTTTTTTCGTTCTAGCCGATGAGGTGTCTCAAAAGACCCGCTGAAGCGACCCCGATCAGCACGGTCGGCAGCATGGAGAACCGCGTTGCGGCTATGAAGGTGACCGCCAGCGCCAGAAGGTCGGCCGGATTCCTCGACACGAAGGCCGGCGCTATGACCGAGATCAGAACGCAACCGGGCGCCGCCTCCATCACCGCCGTGGCGCGGGCGCTGAGCGTGCGGTTGCGCAGCACGACATAACCACCGATCCGGGTCAGGTAGGTGACGCCGGCCATCAGCACGATGGTGAGCAGGGTCGTTGCGTCGATCATGCTTCTCTCCAGAAGAACCAGGCCGAGACCAGCCCCGACACCGCGCCTGCGGCGACGTACCAGGCGCCGGGAACCACGAGATAGGTCAGCGCCGCGACGACGAGGCTGACCAGCCAGGGCCGTGCGGCGACCACGCCCTTCCACATGCCGCGTATGAGCACCAGGAAGACAGCCGGAAACGCCATGTCGAAACCGTAGATCTCGACATCGCCCAGCATCGGGCCGAGCCAGGCACCTAGCGTGGTGAACACCACCCAGGTGAGGTACATTGCCAGCGCCGCGCCCATATAGTAGCGCGGGCTGAAGGCCGGCGTGATATCGGCCGCGGCGCGCTGCCTGGCATCGGCAAGCCCGAGCGCCCAGCTTTCGTCGCACAGGAAGAACAGCGCCGGAAACACTTTGCGCCTCGGCAGATAGCGAAGGAACGGCGCCAGCGCCGCCCCCATCAGCAGATGCCGGCTGTTGACCAGGAAGGTGATGGCGACGATGAGCACGATGTGCGGCGGCGACGTCCACAGCTGGATCGCCGCGAATTCCGAGCCGCCGGCAAAGTTCAGCCCTGTCATTGCCGAGAGTTCGACCGTGCTCAGCCCTTTCTGAGTGGCCTGGGCGCCGAGCACCAGCGCATAGGGGATGGTGCCGAACAGCACCGGCGCGCATGACTCCACGCCACGGCGGAACTCGGACCTCGAACCATTGCCCACCGCCTCGACTGTCTGTGAAATGCTCATGCTTTGCCATCGACAGGCCTCGCGGCCGCCGCTTCCGGTTGCGTTTGAAATCAAGTGATGTCGCAAACATACCGATCCCCACCCGCAATTTGGTTGCGAAGATTGTTGTATTTCGTTCAGTTTTGGCATTGAGTGTCACGAATCTCAGAAGAAATGGAATCCGTAGCCATGAAGCTGGATGACATCGACAAGCGCATCCTGCGGGCGCTGCAACGCGACGGCCGCATGGCCAACAACGATCTGGCCAATGAGGTCGGGCTGTCGCCATCGCCTTGCCTGCGGCGCGTGAAGCTGCTGGAGGAGGCCGGCGTCATCGACCGCTATGTCGCCGTGCTCAACCCGGCCAGCATCGGCAAGGGCCTGACCTTCTTCACCCGCATCTGGCTGAAGCAGCAGGACGAGGACACGATCGAGCATTTCGCCACCGAAGTGGCCAAGCTGCCGCAGGTGATGGAATGCTACCTGATGCTCGGCGATTGCGATGCCATGGTGCGCGTGGTGGCAGCCGGCATCGACGACTACCGCCGCTTCCAGTCGGAGCATCTGAGCCGCATCAAGGGCGTGCAGAACGTCAAGACAGAGGTGCCCAGCCAGACGATCAAACACACGTCGGAACTGCCGATCTGACAGGCGCCTGCAAAGCGGCTCAGGACGCCGGGAAAACGACGCCAGTCCAGACTGGATAAAAAATGCAACCGGATTGTAGGATAGGTCTGGATGCCAGCGTCCTTCGGGCGCAAACAGCGCGCTGCGCTGCCCTCTGGCATGGGAGAAAAAATATGAGCCTTTCCTATCGTTGGGTCATCGTCGCGGCTGGCGCGCTGATGTCCTGTGTCGCCATCGGCACGATGTTTTCGCTGGCGATCTTCCTTGAGCCGATGGCGATCGACACCGGCTGGTCGCGCGCCGGTATTTCGAGCGCCATGACCCTCAACTTCCTGGTGATGGGCCTCGGCGGCTTCGCCTGGGGCGCCCTGTCCGACCGCTTCGGCGCCCGCATCGTCGTGACGATCGGCGCGGTGCTGCTCGGGCTGTCGCTGGTGCTGGCCAGCCGCGCCGGCTCGCTGCTGAGCTTCCAGGTCACCTATGGCGTGCTGGTCGGCCTCGCCGCCAGCGCCTTCTTCGCGCCGATGATCGCGCTGACATCAGGCTGGTTCGACACCAACCGCAGCCTTGCCGTTTCGCTGGTCTCGGCCGGCATGGGCGTGGCGCCGATGACGATCTCGCCCTTCGCCCGCTGGCTGATCTCGGCCTATGACTGGCGCACCGCCATGTTCGACATCGGCATCACCGCTTGGGTGCTGCTGTTGCCGGCCGTGCTGCTGGTCCGCCAGCCGCCGAAGCCGGCCGTGGCCGGTATCGGTTCCGCGCCGGTTGCCGACGGCGCCGGCCTGACGGTCGGCCAGGCGCTGCGCTCGCCGCAGTTCATCGTGCTGGGGCTGACTTTCTTTGCCTGCTGCGCCGCGCATTCCGGGCCGATCTTCCACATGGTGAGCTATGCCATGCTGTGCGGCGTGGCGCCCATGGCGGCGGTCTCGATCTACAGCGTCGAGGGCCTTGCTGGCCTGGGCGGACGGCTTCTCTATGGCGTGCTTGCCGATAGGCTGGGCGTCAAGCCGGTGCTGATCGCGGGCCTCGCGATCCAGGCGATCGTGATTGCCGCCTATCTCAGCATCAGCCAGCTCGGGCAGTTCTATGTGCTTGCCGTTATCTTCGGTGCCACCTATGGCGGCGTCATGCCGCTCTATGCGGTGCTGGCGCGCGAATATTTCGGCCAGCGCATCCTCGGCACGGTGTTTGGCGCCGCCACCATGCTGTCGAGCCTCGGCATGGCGCTCGGGCCGCTGGCCGGCGGCATGGTCTTCGATGCCTACGCCAACTATTCCTGGCTGTTCATCGGCTCGGCCATCATCGGGCTTGGCGCCGTCGGCATCGCCATCGCCTTCCCGCCACTGCCGCGCAGGGAGTTGCAGGCGGCGTAATCTCGGGATCACCCGAGATTATTTGTTCGTGAGAAATGGGCTTTCAGCAAGGCACGAAATTTTTGCATCGTCTTTTCGGTGGTCTGCGCATCGGCAGCCGCAAAGCCCATGACAAGCCCGTTTTGTTCCGTGCCGTGACGGTACTGGATCGACAAGGCGGAGACGTTGATGCCGTGTTGGAGCAACGTCTCCGCAATCACCGAGTCGCTACATCTGGCGCGGAAAATGCCGACAATCTGGATGCCGGATTCGGTGGCATGGAAATCCAGCCAGTCGCCGAGATGCCTTTGCGCGCTTTCCAGGAAGAACTGCCGCCTGTCCGCATAGAGACGCCGCATGCGCCTGAGATGGCGGGTAAAATGCCCCTCGTTCATGAAGTCCGCCAGCGCTGCCTGGGTGAGCAATGGCGCGAACTGGCCGGTCACGCTCAGCGCCGAGACGATCGTGTGGTCTATGGCCTTGGGCGCCACCAGAAAGCCGAGGCGCATGGCCGGAAACAGGATTTTGGCGAAAGTGCCGACATAGACCACCCGGTTTGACGCGCCGATGCCCTGCAGCGCCGGGATAGGCTGCCCTTGAAAACGGTATTCGCCGTCGTAGTCGTCCTCGATGATCCACGAGCGCCAGGTCTCGGCCATGTGCAGTAGATTGAGCCGCTGTTCCATCGGCATGGTTATGCCGAGCGGGTGATGGCATGATGGCGTCACGAAAATCATGCGCGGAATGACAGAAGGGGGATCAAGGTTCCAGCCTGCATTGCCGACGCGCAGCGGTGCCAGTTTCGCCCCGGCCGAGACGAAAGCCGAACCCGCGCCGTAGTACCCCGGCTCCTCCATCCAGACCGTGTCGCCTTCATCGATGAGCAGCCGCGCCAGAAGATCGAACGCCGACTGCGCGCCATTGGTCACGACGATCTGCTCGGCGCTGCACCTGACGCCCCGCGACGCCGTGAGATAGCGGGCGATGGCCTCGCAAAGCGGAGGAAAGCCTTTGACGTGATAGGTGCCGAACAGGTCGATATGCGCGAACTTTGCCCGGCGGCTGAGCAGTTTCGACCAGGTGTTGAACGGAAAATTATCCGGGTCCGGCATGCCGGGATGAAAGGCGAGCATGCCGGGCCGGCCATGATGATAGGGTTGGGCGAGCATGGTCTGCCCGCGCAGGGATATCGGGTTCTCGTCTTCTACGGACACATGCTCCGCCGCGGCAGAACGGGTCGGCAGATCCATGACCACCGAGGGCCTGCGCGGCCGTATCGCCAGATAGCCCTCCAGTGCCAGCTGGTCGCAGGCGGCAATCACCGTGTTGCGGCCGACTTGCAGATCCCGCGCCATGACCCGTGTCGAGGGCAGCGCGTGGCCGCTCGGCAGCACGCGCCGTTCGATCAGGCCGCGCAACTGGACATAGAGCTGCCGGTGCAAATTGGCAGGGCTGTCGC
Source organism: Mesorhizobium calcicola (assembly GCF_042682105.1). Taxonomy (NCBI): domain Bacteria; kingdom Pseudomonadati; phylum Pseudomonadota; class Alphaproteobacteria; order Hyphomicrobiales; family Phyllobacteriaceae; genus Mesorhizobium; species Mesorhizobium calcicola. The sequence goes on along the minus strand of NZ_JBHUGY010000034.1, from coordinate 16,280 downwards.
GATCCAGTGCAATGCCGTCGATTGGAAAACTGGTCTTCATGCTGGTTCCCAAAAATCAATGCAATCTGGTTCTAACAATGGAACCAAAGCAGTTCTAGGCTCAAGAAAAAAGGCGTTCGGGTTCAGATGGGGCTGACCGATGCAGTGCATAAAGGTGGGAGTGATCGGTGCGGGTGGCGTCGCCCAGGTCGAGCACATTCCCAATCTGCTCAGATTGCACCGGCAGTTCGAGATTGTCGGCGTCTACGATCCGTCGCAAAAGGTCCGCGCCTTTGTCGGCGAGGAGTTCGGCCTCGAGACATTCGCCGATCTCGATCAACTTTTGGCCCTGCCGCTTGACGCCGTGGTCATAGCCTCGCCCGATGCGTTGCACCGGGAACAGGCGCTTGCCGCCCTCGGCAGGGGGTTGCACGTCTTCTGCGAAAAGCCGCTTTGCTACAGCGCGCGGGATATCGACGACTTGATCGCCGCCAGGGATCGCTCCGGCAGGGTGCTTCAGGTCGGCTACATGAAGCGTTTCGATCCGAGCTACGAGGCGGCGTTGAACATGCTGCCGGGCACGGCACGGACGCTTCGCTATGTTTCGGTCGAGGTCAATGATCCCGACGCGTGGCCGTTCGTCAGGCACCACTCCACATGCCGGGGCGACGACGTTGCCGCGGGGTTGATTGCCTCGACCGAAGCCAGGCAGCGCGAGCAGGTGGCGCGCGCGGTGCCCGGCCTGGACAATCCCGACGCCTTTCGCGGCTTTGTCGGCGCCTACTGTTCGTCGATCGTGCATGACGTGAACGCAGTGCACGGCTTGCTCGATGCGCTCGGCGTCGCCGACGGCGACATTGTCGGCGCCTCGCTTTTTGCCAGGGGCGAAGGCGGCCAGGGTGCGGTTAGCCTGCTCGGCGGCCAGGCGCTGTGGAACATGGTGCATCTGGCGGTACCTGGGCTTGCCGACTACCGCGAGCGCATCACGCTCTACTTCGATGACGCGTCGCTCGACCTGGAATTCCCCTCGCCCTATCTCAACCATCAGCCGACGCGGCTGACGCTGCGCACCAGCGACGGCCACACGCTGTCCAGCCGCGACATCCGCAGCGGCTACGAAGCGGCCTTCGTCGAGGAGTTGAAAGGCTTCTGGTCGGCGATCGTCGAAACCACGCCGGTGCGCAACAGCGCAGAACACGCGCGTCGTGACATGACGTTGCTGGCCGGCCTCGCCCGGCATCACCTCGCCCAGCTCAAGCAGTCAGGAGTTCGCCCGTGAAGGTTCGCATCGGCATCAATCCGATCACCTGGAGCAACGATGACGTGCCGGAGCTCGGCGGCGACACGCCGCTCGAGACCTGTCTCAGCGAGACGAAACAGGCCGGCTATTCCGGCACCGAACTTGGCGGCAAGTTCCCGCGCCAGTCCGCTGAACTGAAGCCTGTCATGGAGCGCCATGGCCTTGCGGTGATTTCCGGCTGGTATGATGGCCGCTGCGACGAGAAGGATGTCAGCGCAGAAATGGATGCGATCCTGCCGCATCTCCAGCTTTTGAAGGATATGGGCTCGACCCATGTCGTCTACGCCGACACCTCGCGCGGTCGCCACAACGCCATCTGGGGACCGATCTCGCAGCGTCCGGCCCTGAGCCCGGAGGAATGGCCGGCCTACGGCAAGAAACTGACCGCGCTGGCCGAGCGGATGGCGGATTTCGGCGTCCGCATGGCCTTTCACCATCATATGGGCACCATCGTCGAGACCGATGCCGAGGTGGGCCTCTTGATGCGGCACAGCGGCGATGCGGTCGGCCTGCTCTACGACACCGGACATTCCAGTTTTTCGGGCGGCGACCCCTTGGCTTTGATCAAAGCGCACGTCAAGCGCGTCGTGCATGTGCATTGCAAGGACGCGCGCAAGGCCGTGCTCGATCGCGCCCGCGCCGACGACATGAGTTTCATGGGCGCCGTCATGGAAGGGATTTTCACGGTGCCTGGCGACGGGTCCATCGACTATCCCGTGATTTTGCGCGTGCTGGCCGACAATGGCTACAGCGGCTGGCTGGTGGTCGAGGCCGAACAGGATCCCGGCAAGGCCAACCCGCTGACCTATGCGACAATGGGATTCCGCAACCTGTCACGCATGGCCAGGGAGGCCGGATTTACCGTCATCGAATGATTGAGGCCGCCACGCGGCCTCCAGGGAACCAGTGCTGATGAATGAAACTGGACAAAAGGTGTGTTGAGATCAGGTCAGGCCGAGCCATCATTTTCAGGCCGGCATCACCTGAATATCAATACAGCTTGAAGGGGCAACTGGACTGCCGACCGCAACAGCGGCGGCGGAAAACAACAGGAGGTTGTTATGTCTTTGCTTGCGAAATGGATAAAGCCTGCGCTCGGCCTGCTGACCGGCGTCACACTGATGACGGCGGCCACCAGCCTTGCGGCCGCTGCCGACGAAACCCGCGTGGTGTTCGTAACCCATGGCCAGAGCGGCGACCCCTACTGGTCGGTCGTCAAGAACGGCATGGACGATGCGGCCAAGACCCTGGGCGTCAAGGCCGAATATCTGGCGCCCGAAACCTTCGACATGGCCAAGATGGCGCAGATGATCGACGCCATTGCCGCCTCGAAGCCGGACGGCATGGTGGTTTCGATCCCGGATGCCGCGGCCCTTTCAGCTCCGGTCAAGAATGCCATTGCCGCCGGCATCCCGGTCATCGTCATCGATTCCGGTGGCTCCAAGCTGACCCATGATCTTGGCGGCCTGCTGTTCATGGGCCAGGACGAATTCCAGGCAGGCGTCATGGCGGGTGAGCGCATCAAGGCGCTCGGCCTCACCAAGGCTGTCTGCGCCAATCACGAGGTCGGCAATTCCAGCCTCGACGACCGCTGCGCCGGCTTTGCCAAGGGCCTGGGCGTCGACGTTCCGGTGATGAACGGCGTCATCGACCCCACCGAAATGAAGAACCGCGTGATCGCCTACATGACCGCCCATGCCGACACGCAGTTCATTCTCGCTGTCGGCGCCAGCGGTGCCGAACCGACGCTGGCAGCACTTGATGAACTGGGCCTCGCCGGCAAGGTGAAAACCGGCACGTTCGACCTGTCGCCGACGATCCTGCAGGCCGTTGTCGCCGGCAAGATGGAATGGGGCATCGACGCCCAGCAATACGCCATGGGCTATATCCCCGTCGCCATGTTCGATCTTTGGAAGAAGTACAAGATCATGCCGATCGCCGACTATCCGACCGGCCCCGGCTTCGTCACCAAGGACACGGCCGCCTCGGTCATCGAGCTGTCGAAACTGGGCAAGCGTTGAGAAAAAACGGCCGGGCTTCGGCCCGGCCGCTTCCCCTGATGAAGGTGACGCATTCATGGCTGCAGAAATTCGCGACGAGCGGGTCCGGTCCGTCTCCCGCCTGAGCCGCCTGCTGAGCAGGCCGGAACTAGGTGCCGCGGCCGGCACCGTTCTGGTCTTCGTGTTCTTCGCCATCACGGCGGGAAACACCGGACTTTTCAGTGCCAAGGGCATCATCAATTTCCTCGAGGTTTCGGCCCAGCTTGGCATTCTCGCCGCACCCGTGGCGCTGTTGATGATCGCCGGCGAGTTCGACCTGTCGGTCGGCTCGATGATCGGCTTTGCCGGCATCCTGATCGCCATCCCCGCCGTGTTCTGGGGCTGGCCGATCTGGCTTTCGCTGCTGTTTTCCTTCGCGGTCTGCGGCGGCATCGGCGCGCTCAACGGGCTCGCCGTTGTCAGGACCGGACTGCCCTCTTTCATCGTGACGCTCGGAAGCCTGTTCATGCTGCGCGGTCTGACACTCGGTCTCACGCGCGGCATTTCAGGACGAACCCAGATTTCCGGCGTGCATGAACTGGCGTTGAACGATCCTCTCAACAGCCTGTTTTCGGGACAGGTGTTTTCCGGCCTGATCGCGTGGCTTTCGGACATCGGCCTGGTCGGCAAGCGGGCGGACGGCTTGCCGTCGATCTCCGGCATTCCGGTATCGATCGTCTGGTGGATCGTCTTGACCTTGGTCTGCACCTGGTTGCTGACGCGCAGCCGCTTCGGCAACTGGATCTTCGCCGCGGGTGGTGAGGCCAATGCCGCGCGCAATCTCGGCGTGCCGGTGGCGCGCACCAAGATCACGCTGTTCGTCATGACGGCCATGGCGGCAGCGCTGTTTGCCGCGATCCAGGTCCTGGTCACCGGCTCGGCCGACACGCTGCGCGGCACCCAGAAGGAGTTCGAGGCCATCATTGCCGTCGTCATCGGCGGCACGCTGCTCACCGGCGGCTACGGATCGGCCATCGGCGCCATGTTCGGCGCATTGATCTTCGGCGTGGTGCAAATGGGCATCTTCTACACCGGCATAGACACGGACTGGTTCAAGCTGTTCATGGGCGCCATGATGGTCATCGCGGTGCTGTTCAACAGCTATGTACGCAACCGCGCCATGAGGAGCCGGTGATGGCCGAGCCTTATGTCGAACTGAGATCGGTCAGCAAGTATTTCGGGTCGGTCGTTGCCCTCAAAGACGTGTCCTTCGACGTCTGTCCCGGCGAGGTGCATTGCCTGCTGGGAGACAATGGCGCCGGCAAGTCGACCCTGATCAAGACACTGTCCGGCGTCTACGCCCCGGACGAGGGCGAAATCCGCGTCCAGGGCAAGCCGGCGAGGTTTGCGTCGCCGGCCGATACGCGCAACAGCGGCATCGCGACGGTCTACCAGGATCTGGCGCTGGTGCCGCTGATGAGCGTGGCGCGAAACTTCTTTCTCGGGCGCGAGCCGATGCGCAAGTTCGGCCCGATCAGCCAGTTCGACGCCGAGTTCGCCAACCGCACCGCCTATGACGAATTGGCGGCGATGGGCATCCAGCTGCGCGATCCGGAGCAGCCCGTCGGCACGCTTTCAGGCGGGGAACGGCAATGCCTGGCCATCGCCCGCGCCGTTTATTTCGGTGCCAAGGTGCTGATCCTGGACGAGCCGACATCGGCGCTCGGGGTCCATCAGGCATCCGTCGTCCTGAAGCTCATCGTCCAGTCCAAGGCGCGCGGCATCGGCGTCATCTTCATCTCCCACAACGTTCATCATGCTTACGTGGTGGGCGACCGCTTTACTCTGCTGAAACGCGGCAGATGCACCGGCACCTACGCGAAAAGCGAAATCGATCGCGATCAGCTTCTCACCCTGATGGCGGGCGGCAGGGAACTGGTGGACCTGGAACAGGAACTGAAAAGAGCGGCCAAAAGCAGCCCTGCGTAAGGGAAGCAAAGTTCAAACAGGTGGCGCGATGCCAACGATCGTCACCTCGACCAGTCCAGCTTATCCGAATATCCGCTCGCCCTGCTCGTCGACCAGCTGAATGCCCTTCTTGATCGAGATGTCGACGGCGTCGTCGAGCCCGGCGAAGCGGTCGGCGCGAATGAATTTGTGTTCCTTCACCACACCATCGATCTCCTTGGAGACGATGCCGCAGGTCTGGTACTGGCCGTCCGCCTTGTATGGCGTGGCGCTGATCAGAAAACCCTTGTGCTCAACCTGCTTGGCTGGTGCCGCACTCTTCGGCTCGCCCGCTTCAGAGCCGCCGCCACCGCCGAAAAGACGTTTTAGAAAAGACATCGGGCTTCCTCCAACAGCATCATCCCGCACCATGTAGCGTGGCGCGGGATGATTTTCACTATCGGTCCCTGGTCGAACGGGCAAGAGCCGTGTCGGCTGAGCCTGCAGCGCTCACTGGCGCGACAGCGCTTCCAGCGCCTCGGCGGCGCCTTCGAGGATGGCGATCGCCTCGGCCTGCTTGTCGGCAGGGGCATCGACGAAGTCGCCGAGAGCCGCACGCAACCGGTGGCGCACGGCGCGGAATTCGTCACGCGCTTCCGAGCGGCCATGACTGCCGCGACGCCCGCCCTCTTCGCTTTCGTCGTTCCAGCCGAACCAGTCGCGCGCCTTGGCCATCTTGCGGCCGAAGCGTTCGAGATGCTCGAGCACGCCGTCGATCATCTCGCGGTTGTCGGCGAGATGCGCCTGCCCGGCTTCGGTGATCGAAAACACCTTCTTGTTGCCGTCGGCGGCGGAGGCGGCATAGCCGGCCTCTTCCAGGAAGGTCAGCGTCGGGTAGACCACGCCCGGGCTTGGGCTGTAGATGCCGCTGGTGCGTTCTTCCAGCGCCTTGATGATGTCGTAGCCGTGGCGCGGTGCCTCGGCCAGCAGCGACAGCGTGATCAGCTTGAGGTCGCCGTCGGCCAGCATGCGCCCGGCGCGGAACATGTCGCCCGGGCCGCCGCGTCCGCCGCCACGACCGCCATGGCCGAATGGACCGAAACCGCCGCCGCCACGGCCGCCGAACTTGCCGGCCATGTGCATCAACATGCGTTCGCCGAAATGATTGTGCCCGAATTGCTTGTGCATTGATTGCTCCTTGAGTTCTATCTTACGATATATCTTAGGTAGGCGCGCCCATCGCTGGAGTCAAGATATATCTTACGATGTATCTGAATGCGGCGCCAGAGGCTTGCTTTCCCAGGAACCTGCCGCTAGAGCGGTTCGCATTTAGGTTGACTTATAGCCTGCGCTTTCGATGTAGTTGTTGCATTCATTTGGGGTGACGTCGTCGAGGGTGCGGGCGATAGCGTTGTGTACGGCCTGGATGCTTCGTTTGGCGGCACGTCGCATGCAGTGCTTGAGCTTGGCGAAGAGCTTCTCGATTGGATTGAGATCTGGACTGTAGGGCGGCAGGAAGAAGAGCCGCGCTGCGGCGGCCCTGACGATGTCGCGGACGGCTTGGCCCTTGTGAGACCCGAGATTGTCGAGAATGACAATGTCGCCCGGCTTCAGTGTCTTGATGAGTTCGGTTTCGACATAGACACGGAAGGCCTGCGCATTGATGGGTCCGTCAATGACCCAAGGCGCCTCTACCCGATCATGCCGCAGCGCGGCGATGAAGGTCATCGTCTTCCAATGACCATATGGCGCGTGAGCCATCAGCCGCTTGCCGCGCACACCCCAGCCACGCAACGGCGCCATGTTGGTCTTGACCCACGTTTCATCCAGGAAGACCAGGCGCGTTGGGTCAATGCGGGTCTGATAGCGCATCCATTGCGCCCGCCGACGCATCAGCTTCGGCTTGAGCTGCTCAGCCGGCAGAACGGTTTTTTTTGAAGCTCTTGCCCTCGCGATGCAAGAAGCGACCGACGCTGGCGGGGTGGATGATGAGACCCCGGTCAGCCAGTGCGGCCGTCAATTCATGAAGCGTTATGTTGGCATCCCGCTCGACCTCGCTCAGGACGAAAGCACGATGCTCCCCGTCAATCAGATAGGGTCGATGACCGCCCATCTTGCCGGGTGCCGCACTGCCCAGCCGACGCTTGCGCGCCGCCCACTTGATCACGCTCGAAACTGCCACCTTCAGCGCCGCAGCCACCTCTCGGCTCGTCTCGCCTTCTTCAAGGCGAGCCAGTGCCCGTTCCCGCAAATCCATCGAATAAGGCTTGGCCATCTGTCCCGACCTCCAACGGTCAGAACATCGAATCTGATTTGCTCAATCTTGGGAATCCTGATTCAGACAAAACGCAAACCGCTCTAGAAGGCTCGCGAGCGCCTCGGCTGCTCCGTAAGCGTCTGACGTCAAGCAACGCATCCAACCCCGGTCCTTCCGGGCAATTTTGCCGATCACCGGCGAATGGATGCCAAATGCGAGCGACCGGACACTTCAGGGAAACTCCCAAAATGACTGCAAGAAATCGGCGCAGGAAGCTGCCTGCGCGCTATGCCGCCATCCTCAGCCCACTGGTGCTGTCGCTGTTGATGACCTTCATCGTCTCATTCGTCTCGACGCTGAAAAGCCTTGGCTTCCACCCCGGCCTGCCATCCGTCTGGATGACCGCCTGGGGCCTGTCCTGGCTGGTGGCGTTTCCGACGCTGCTGCTGGTGCTGCCCATGGTGCGCCGCATCGTCGGCGCACTCTGCGAGCCGGCCGGCCGATAGGCCCGACGATGGGGGTCGGCAGATGTTTCCGGGCCTCCATTCGCCCCGGTCACCAATGACGAGCCGCTACCAGCGGCCGTGGCGCCGGTTCCAGGCGTAGAGCAGGTCGGCGAAACGATCATAGGCAAAACGCGTCAGCGGCAAGACAACCGGATTGCCGAACACCGTTGCCAGCCAGCCCTCGCCCGGCGTTATCAGCCACACGGCAATCGCGACATCGGCGCCGACCAGTAGTCGGCCGTCCGCGTCGGTGGCGTGCAGCCGGCGGCGGATATCCTCCAGGGACGCGCGAAATCCGGCAAGTGCTGCCGGCTCGAGATTGATGTCGCGAAACTCGATCCGTCCCGACTTGACCGCTTCGATCAGCCGGCGCTTCTGCCTGACAATGCCGGCATCGCAAACCGGGCAGCGTGTGTTGTACCAAACAGTCAGCAAAGGCCTGGTTCGTTGCTCGGGCATAGTTCTTCCAAAAACCGGCACCTCCTTTTTGCGATCATGCTCAGCCGTGGCCATGCCTATGGTGCAGGTCGGGATAATGCGGATGCCGGTGGCGCATCGGCGCGTGCCGGTGCCAGTGCGAATGCGGTTCGCGCACCGGTCCGTCATGATGGTGCTGGTGATGCTCGTCATGCACATGGCTATGCTCGTGTTCCAGTTCCTCGTGGTCGTGCTCGTGCTCATGGCGTTCCGACAGATGCAGCCAGAGGCCGACACCCATCAGAAGCCCGGCGACCGCCAGCTTGAGCGTGACGGCGTCGCCCAGAATGGCGATTGCCAGCAACGCGCCGATAAAGGGGGCGAGCGAGTAATAGGCCCCTGTTCGTGCCGTGCCGAGATGACGCAGCGCGACGATGAACATCACCAGGCTGACGCCGATGCCGAAGAAGCCGACTGCCGCGGTGACCGCGACGATTGACGCTGGCGGAAAAGAAGCCCCGGCGGCAAGCGCCAGCCCGACATTGACGGCACCCGCCACCAGCCCCTTGAGCATGGCGATCACCACCGGGTCGGTGGCCGAGATCCTGCGCGTGAAATTGTTGTCCAGCCCCCACGCCAGGCACGCCGCGGCGACGAGCACGGCGCCAAGGTTGAAGGCGACGCCCTCACCTTGCCACGACAGCAGAACGGCACCGGCAAGGATGGCGAAGGCGCCCAGAAGCAGGCGCCGGTCGACATTCTCGCGGTAGACGAGCCAGGCAATCGCCATTGTCGCCAGCCCTTCGAGATTGAGCAGCAGTGCGGAACTGGACGCGGTGTTGAGGGCGAGGCCGAACATCAGCAGCACCGGTGCGACGATACCGCCGGCGCCGATCGCCAGCGCCAGCCATGGCATGTCCCTGGCGGTCAGTTGCGCCTCGCCGGCGCCGGTGCCGCGAGCCAAGCGATAGAGGGCCAGCCCGGCACCGGCGCCGAGATAGAGCAGGCCCGCCAGCATGAAGGGGTTGACGCTGTCGAGCAGCAGCTTGCAAAGCGGCGGCGCCGCGCCGAACAGAGCGGCGGAGCCGAGAGCAAGCGGCACGCCCGGCCACAGATGCGCATGGGAATTCGGTTCGGACATGGCCGCATCCTAATGCATGTCGCCCAAAAGTGCGCAGCGGTTTTGGGACAACGACCTGCATAGAAAGACCTGAAGCAAGGTTGACTGAACCCGTGGATCAGGCGCTGTCCAGACAGCGCCTGATCGTCAGCCGCCCGCGCTGTTTCGTCAGGGCTCTATCCCAGCGAGGTGATGATCTCGCGGTAGGCGAATTCGGGGAAGGCTTTCATTGTCCGCGTCCTGACGTTGCCGGCAGCCGCCAGCATCAGCGAGAAACGCGCCAGGACCGCGTCGTCGGGCGCCTCGACCACCGCCACCATGTCGTATTCACCCATGGTCAGGTAGAACGCCTTGAACGACCCGCCCATGTCTCCCAGCTGCTTCCTGGCGGCGTCGAGCCGCTTCGGTGACTCGCGCACACTTTTGGCGCCCTGCTCCGTCCAGTTCATCAGCACGATGTAGGTTGTCATGCACACCTCCCTCCGGGGCCACGGAGCACGGCGGCTTCGCCGGGGCGGGCATCCGGGTTTGTCGCCCAGAAAATGCATCCGATGCGAAACTATCCTCCCGCAAAGGATGAGCCGCAAGAGCGAACGAAAAAGGGCGCCATTGGCGCCCTTAAACTCTTTGCTGTCGGCAGGTTCTAGCTGTCCAGGAAGCTTCGCAGCTTTCTGCTCCGGCTCGGGTGCTTGAGCTTGCGCAGCGCCTTGGCTTCGATCTGTCGGATGCGCTCGCGGGTGACCGAGAACTGCTGGCCGACCTCTTCCAGCGTATGGTCGGTGTTCATGCCGATGCCGAAGCGCATTCTGAGCACGCGCTCCTCGCGCGGCGTCAGCGAGGCCAGCACGCGCGTGGTCGTCTCGCGCAGATTGGCCTGGATCGCCGCGTCGATCGGCAGGATCGCCATCTTGTCCTCGATGAAATCGCCCAGATGCGAATCCTCCTCGTCGCCGACCGGCGTTTCGAGCGAGATCGGCTCCTTGGCGATCTTCAGCACCTTGCGCACTTTTTCGAGCGGCATGGCGAGCTTTTCGGCCAGTTCTTCCGGCGTCGGCTCGCGGCCGATCTCGTGCAGCATCTGGCGCGAGGTGCGCACGATCTTGTTGATCGTCTCGATCATGTGCACCGGAATGCGGATGGTGCGCGCCTGGTCGGCGATCGAACGCGTGATCGCCTGCCGGATCCACCATGTCGCATAGGTCGAGAACTTGTAGCCGCGGCGGTATTCAAATTTGTCGACCGCCTTCATCAGGCCGATATTGCCCTCCTGGATCAGGTCGAGGAACTGCAGGCCGCGATTGGTGTATTTCTTGGCGATGGAGATGACGAGGCGCAGATTGGCCTCGACCATTTCCTTCTTGGCGATCGCGGCTTCGCGCTCGCCCTTCTGCACCTGGTTGACGATCTTGCGGAATTCCAGGATCGAGATCGCCGTTTCGGTGGCCAGATGCTGGATTTCGGCGCGCAGGTCGCGGATGGCGTCCTTCTCGTTCTTGGTGAATTCCTTCCAGCCGCGCGAGGTCAAATTGCCGATCGCGCGCGTCCAGTTCGGGTCGAGCTCCGAGCCCTGATATTCCTTCAGGAACTCCTCGCGGCGCACGCCGTAGCTTTCGGCCAGCCGCAGCAGCTTGCCCTCGTTCTGCACCAGGCGCTTGTTGATGTCGTAGAGCTGCTCGACCAGCGCCTCGATGCGCGCCGTGTTGAGCGACAGCGACTTCACCGCCTTGATCAGCTGGTCCTTCAGCTCCTTCAGCCGGCGGTCCTGGCTGGGCGACAGCGTGCCGGCGGCGGCCAGCCGGTTCTCGACTTGCTGGTCCTGCAGCTTGCGCAGCTTCTTGTAGGTGTCGGCGATAACGTCGAGCGTCTCCATCACCTGTGGGCGCAGTTCCGCTTCCATCGCCGCCAGCGACAGGCTGGCCTCGTCCTCGTCTTCCTCGTCGTCATCGACCAGCCCGCGCGTGTCGGCGCCGACATTGGTAACGTCGTCTTCCTCATCGCGCGAACGGCGCGGCTTGTCCTCGACCTTGGCTTCCTCGATGCGCTCCACCACCGGCGCCTGCTTGGCCTCGGGGCCGGCATAGGTGGCTTCGAGATCGATGATCTCGCGCAGCAGGATTTTGGATTCGTTGAGCTCGTCGCGCCAGATGATGATGGCCTGGAAGGTCAGCGGGCTTTCGCACAGGCCCGCGATCATCGTCTCGCGGCCGGCCTCGATGCGCTTGGCGATGGCGATTTCGCCCTCGCGCGACAGAAGCTCGACCGAGCCCATCTCGCGCAAATACATGCGCACCGGATCGTCGGTACGATCGGTCGGCTCTTTCTTGGTGGTGGTGGCGGCAACCGCGGTGCCGGTCTGCTCGGCCAGTTCGTTGGCGTCTTCCTCGGCGTCGGCCGCAGTGTCGCCGGCCTCCGGCTCCTCGCCCTGCTCGTCGTCCTCGACCACGTTGATGCCCATGTCGGACAGCATCGCCATCGTGTCCTCGATCTGCTCGGAGGTCACTTCCTCGGAGGGCAGCACCGAATTCAGCTCGTCCATGGTGACATAGCCGCGCTTCTTGGCGGCCTTGATCATCTTCTTGACAGCATCATCGGAAAGGTCGAGCAGAGGGCCATCGGTGGCGCCCTCGCGTTCGGTTTCGACCTCTTCCTTTTCCTTTGTCGCCATAGTCTTTATCTTCTCCTAGCGGCCGAACATCAAAGCCGCGTAAGCTGTCGGACCAGTCAAATCGGATGCGCTCGCTTATGAAACGCGCTTCACCGGGCCAGTAACTGCATCTATCGTTAAGTCCAGATTAACCCTGATATCTGTGGCAGGCAGACTGCCTGTCCAGTGACCAGTACCTCACATCGCTTATTTCCCGTCGACGCGGGTGCGGGTTAACGTTTCGAATCGTCCTGATTCCGCCATTCTGCCGGAAGGTCAAGCGCCTCTCGCATGATTCGCATGAAAAAAGCGAATCAATTACCCGACTTAGCCCGCCACGCGCCATTTGGACGCGCGCCAGGCTTTCCTATTTCACTCTCTTGCCGAGCCCATCCCGCCCCTACGGGCCGGCAAGGACTCTGTCTTCTTTTGGTGGAAGCATTGTCTTATCCGAAAACCGGTTCCGCTTTTCGGGATCATGCTTTAAGCCCGCCCGGCCCTGCCCGAGGACACGCCAAATCCTTCGATCAGCGCTTCCGTCGCCTGTACATCCTGAAATTGCGCCTGAATTTCGATCAGGTGTCGGTAGTTTTCATCTGTGGGATCGGTGGCGAGCGCCGCTTCCGCCTGTTTCAGTTCCTTATGTAAGGTGCGCGCGCTGCGCTGCAAGTGCAGTGCCTGGCTGAAAGCGTCGCGGGCATCCTCGAGCGCGGCGGTCTCCAGCGCCGGCCAATGCCGCATTCGCCGGATCAGCCCAACCGCACGCTCCCAGATCTCGGCGCAGCCGGCGCGTTCGATCATCGCCACCACGGCCTGACGGTCGTTGGCCATGTCATGCGCCATGGCATCGAGGATGGCGGCGTGCAGTCGACGGAGATCTGCGTTGGCAAGATCGAGAAACTCGATATGAGCGAAATTCTCGTCGATCAGCGCCGGATGGTTGACCAGCGCGACAATGATCGTCGCCTCGCGCACCGACATCCCTTCGCTGCCGCGTTTGACCAGAGCCGACTGGCCAAGGCTTTCGGTGATCGCGATGCGGCCGCCGCCGGCCTTGGCGAACTGTCCGCCAGGGGGCGGCGCCTTACCCTGGCCCGGTCGCCCATCCTGGCGGCCTTGCCTCGTGCTGCGCTGGGCGCCGAAGAAGCTCAGCACGCGCTCGCGCATCCACTGCTGGTAGTGGTAGCGCTGGCTCTCGTCGCGGATGCGGCTGGTCAGTTCGCGTAGCGTCTTTTCCAGTCCATCTCGCCGCTCGGGCGTGTCGAAGACACCGCCAGCCGTCTCGCGCATCCAAAGCAGATCAGCCAACGGCCGTGCCTCCGCAAGCACGACGCGAAACGCGTCCGGACCGTCCGCCTTGACCAGGTCGTCAGGGTCCTTGCCTTCCGGCAGCAGCGCGAAATGCACCGAGCGCCCGGACTGCACGGATGGCAGCGCCATGTCGGCGGCGCGCCACGCAGCCTTCAGCCCGGCCTTGTCACCGTCGAAACACAACATCGGCTCGGGGGCCATGCGCCACAACAGCTCGAGCTGGTTTTCCGTAAGTGCCGTGCCGAGCGGCGCCACGACATTCTCGAAGCCGGCCTGCGCCAGCGCGATCACGTCCATATAGCCTTCGACGGCTATGACCGTACCGCCCTTGGCCAGCGCTTTGCGGGCGCGGGCGAAATTATAGAGCACATTGCCCTTGTGGAAGAGCTCGGTGTCGGGCGAGTTCATGTATTTGGCCAGCGCATCTGGCGCCAGCGCGCGGCCGCCAAAGGCGATGATCTTGCCGCGCGAATCCGGGATCGGAAACATGATGCGGTCGCGAAACCAGTCGTAGGACACCGGGACGTCGTCGCCATGGCGCACCAGGCCGCAGGCCTCGATATCGGCTTTCGGGACGCCTTTGGCGGCGAGATGCTCTTTCAGCGCGTTGCGACTGTCGGGCGCGAAGCCGAGCCGGAACGACTGCTGCGTCGCCGGTGTCAGCCCACGGTCGCGCAGATAGGCGCGGGCTTTCGCGCCTTCCGGTCCCTGCAGGCGCTCCTGGAAGAAGGCGGTCGCCATCTCCATGACATCGGTCAGGCTGGCGCGTTCCCTTTCGCGCCGCTCCTCCTGGGCATCGCGAACCGGCATCGGCACGCCGGCCATGTCGGCGATCTTCTCGACCGCTTCGGGAAAGCTCATGCCGTCGAGTTCGGTGAGGAACTTGAAATGATCGCCCGACACCGAGCAGCCGAAACAATGGTAGCGGCCCTTCTTGTCTTCGCAGTGGAAGGACGGGCTTTTCTCGCCATGGAACGGACAGCAGGCCCAATAATCGCCGCGCGGCGCGTTGGTCTTCTTCCTGTCCCACGCGACACGCTGGCCGATCACCGATGAAATCGGCACACGGTCGCGTATCTCGTCGAGGAAGGCGGGCGGAAAGCGCATCGGGGAACTCGTTTCCCGCTCATATAATCATGCCGGCGGAATCCGACGACCCCTAATGCGGACGATGCCCGGTTTCCACAGGGCAAAACGCGGCTTGCCGATCAATCGCCTTCGTCGATCAGACTCTCGACCGGCAGTTCGAGCGCGCGAGCCAGCCGCAGCCAAAGCGCAACGTCTCCCCCACGCTTTCCATTCTCGATTTCCGAAAGATAGTTCTGAGTCACTCCGACGGATGCGGACAACACAGCCTGGGTCAGTTTGCGATATCTGCGCCAGAAAGCCAGCGGAGAGACCGCTGTGACAAGAGCCCGCGCCTCATCCGGAGTAAGCCCGGGAATCTGGCCCGCGCGAAAGCTCCCCAGCGCCTGCGCATGGTCGAGCGATTCCCGCAGTGCTTCCAGTTCGCTGCGGGGCAGGATGGCCAGTTCCTCGCCACCTGGCGTCGTGACATAGGCAACGTTGTTCATCTTGGCGTCCGTTCAATCATAAACGGACCGCGCGGCCCGATCTTGGTGACGATGATTTCCTGATCCGTTTCCTCGAACACCACGCGATAATCACCGACCCTCAAACGCAGCGCGGTCGACCCCTGCAAGGCCTTGACCATGTTTGCAAGGCTTCTCGGGTCATCGGCATATGCTTCTATCTTCGACAGGATCCTCTCGGCATCCGCCCGATGCTTGCGCAGCGCCTTGGCGGCCAGAGGGAGAAGAATGACCCACTTCACCTCGAAAATATCGCATATCGTGATATTTTCGGCAAGCCAGATCAGCGTTTGCGAAAAGTCGGATCGCAGACAGAAAAAGGCGGCCTTTGCGCGCCGCCTTTTCTTTTCAGTTCCAGCGGTCTTCTGGCCCAGTCGGGATTTACTGCGCGGCAAGCGCGCCGAAGATGACGCCGGACAGGACGCCGACCAGCACATAGTCGTTGCCGACGCGGATCCATTCCTGGCCGCGGCGGGGACGATGCAGGCCGTAACGGCCATAGTCGCGGATCGGCCGGTGCCGCTTCCAGCCGGAATATTTCTGGCCATTACGCCAATGGCTGCGCTTCACCACGACTTTCTTCATCACGACGCGCTTCCTGACGTCGACATGCTTGCCGGGCTTCTGCCAGTCGACCTGGCTGTAGTTCGACCGCGGAGCGTTCGGTGCGTTCATCGGCGCGGCCTGGCTGGTCAGCGAGGTGGCGGCCAGCATCGAGAAAGCGAGGGCGGAAAGGACAATGCGTTTCATAGGAAGTCTCCTTGGTTGGCGATGCCCAAGGGATAGCGACCACCGATGAACCGAAACTGAACACCTGCATTACAATTGCGTAATGAATTCCTGCATTTACCCAGGAGAGTTGAACATCATCGCAAAGGCCGCAGCCAAACGCGCGCGATCCGACGCGCCACACCCGCCTCGCAATGCAACCATTTGCGCGTCCGTCCATTTTCCGACACCGCCTGTCGCGGCGCAACGGCCTTTGAAATCGACGAGATTTTATTACCCGGCTAATGTATCATAGCCATTTTCGGTCACTGCCATGAACATGATTCGCACCTTCGTTTTCCCCACTGATCGCGGCACTGGTCGCATCGCGCACGCCGTCCGCATGCGGGCGGCGACATGAGCGGTTCCGTCGTCCTCCTGCATCTGGCCGGCGCCGTGGCGCTGATGCTGTTTGCCACCCGCATGGTGAAAACCGGCGTCGAGCGCGCCTATGGCGACG
>NZ_JBHUGY010000033.1:0-50791 GCF_042682105.1 Mesorhizobium calcicola | reverse complement strand
GTCTGCGTTTATGTTTGTTTGCGCCATGTCCAGCTCGTGTCGTAACGACGCAGGTTGAGGCTAAGCATGCGCGGCGGTCTCCTCTTGTCTTTTACTTAGGTTGCATGCGCGTGATGTTCTTTCTAACTCCATGGTGGACATTTTTGTAGATCACCGCTCTTTTCCGGTATTGACCGAAGTATAGCCGCGTCCCCCTAGCCTTCGACGGGGCGCCGAGGGGGTCCCACATTTGTCGTGTGATTTCCTGTCGTTCACCCTTTTGTTATCCATTCAGAGCTTCCCGTTCTGAGGAGCAGACGTTCATCGCGAAAACCTCCCGGGTTCCACCCTGAATATACTCCGTGTTCATGGTGGGCACCGTGGAGCACTTGGATTCCAGTACTTTGCCCCACGGCTCGTTGTCGTGCTGTCTTCTCTTTTACCTATCCTTCGCGGTCGGCCTTTTCCATGTTTTTAACTCGCACTCGCGGGTGCAATCCGTCGTCGTTTTTTTGTTTTGACTTCTCGCCTCGTTTGTGAGGTTTTCTTTAACACTCCTCTTAGAACATATTATCCATGCCCCAGAAAGCCCCTAATGTATGGTTCTTTGCTTGTTCAGGAAGGTCGGGAGTGGTCCATCCACTCTTCAGGTGCTATAGTTCTCTTCTCCTCACCTCTTTTAAGAATTTTACATGGAATCACGTTCTTAGCGAGGCCCTTGTTGTGTATGCCTTACAGATGTTCGTTTCCCAGTTTACATTCTTTCTTTTCTATACTTCAGTTGGGTGATTTATTCAGACCTTTTAACTCATGTCCAGTTATTTAGCTGTTTCCTTTACACCTAATACGCCGCGTTTGTCGAACGACGATCGAGTTTATCTACCGGCTTGGGCTAATATATGATATTCATTGTTTAATTTCTGATCCGCTATCGTTCTCGGTAAACGGAACGCGACGGCGGGGGGGGGGCCCGAGCAGGTGAGGGGGGCCTGTGCTTCGGCCCGGCGGGTCATGATCCGTCTCGGTGTGACCCTAAGATTTGTTCAACTACTGCTCTTGTCGTCGTTATTCCGGCGACTGGGAGGACCACGACGCGGGAGCCTGGCTTGCAATACGTCGGCTCTAAGTGCCGTGTAGTTTTTTGTGTCTCAGGCGTGTTTGATCTTTACAGAGATCGGGTCTGTATTTTGTCGCTGTCTTAAAACGACCCAGTAGTCGAACAGGGCAATGCAGGCCCATCAAACTTGGGGAAGATTTGCGTTCTGCATTTGTACTTGGCACCTGACACCGTACCGATTGCCCTGTCTGAGTGTTCTCTTGCCGTTTTTTATCTTGCTGGTCTTGCCCCATCTCCATCTCTGGGCCCCCTTCAACCTCTTAGCTAAATCTAGATGCCGCTCTTAAAAAAAACCCTTCATACATTATCCACCCTTTGCCTTCAAAACGTGGTTACCTGCCTAGCCCTCTTGGAGCGGGGGCAAAAATTAAAACTGTTGTTGTCTTTTTAAATTTATCTATTATTATATTTTTTTAACACGAATCTCTACTACCATTGGTATATTCATTATCTACGTTTTTGTTCGGTGGTGCCACCTGGACACCAACATTCAATATTTTTCTTACGCTAAATTTGTTAGAAAAATATAAAATCAGATACATCTTGTTCTATATGACTTTTCATTTTATTTTTTGGTTGAAGGCAGTATATTTATTTGTTAACATTATATAAAATGATTTAATTCTTTGTGTGTTATTTTCTTCAACTATTTTGGGTTGGGGGTGGGGGGGTGATAAGGGTCTAAATTGTGGGTATTGACAAAGAGAGATTTAGTTGCAAGAGAGATACAAATTAAAATATTTAATGCAAGAAGCAAATTAAAGATTTATAAACGATGATTTTTGTTGCACACTCGGGCCACACTTATTAAAATAAAAAGAAATAAATTTGTGAGTTTCACTGAGAATACGCAATGAAAATTTGTCTGTTGGATTCATAAATTGTTGCGGGGCTACCACGCGTGCTTTGATGGAACTCGGGACAGTGTGTACGCCTATAACTACGTTAGGGGAGTAGGTGTTCCAACGTGTGGAGACCCTTTTTTGGTTTTTTCTTTGATTTTGCCATGTTTTTGTTGTCTTTTTTACTTCGAGTTGATTTCTGCTCCCTATGTAGTATTTCACCGGTTGTCCAAAACAATGCCGGTCGGAAAGAGTTTGAGGACCTTGGGTGGGGGGAGTTACAGGCGGTGCTTGTTGAAATATAAACCTTCGAACGATTATTACTACATTTTTTTTTTCTGGAATTCTACCCTCCCAATTTTACAGTTAGGGTATTCAGTCAACCGTGCGCCACTTGCAAACCGGCCCCTTTGTTATATTAACTCCTGTCAACATTTCCTAATCCCCGATTTTTGATTGGATTTCCGTTCCTATAATCTACCGCTTACGGGTTACCTGTTTTTATCAACTCCACTGTCCCCCCTCTCTTCTTCCTCTCCTTCTCTCTCATTCCGGTGCTGTATCCGCAGTTCGAAGGGCCGCTGGTGCTGCCGCTGATGCTGTTGCTCGGCATGGTCGGCGGCGCCGCCTATGCGGCGATCCCGGCCTTGCTCAAGACGCGCTTCGGCACCAACGAGATCCTGACCAGCCTGATGCTGGTCTATGTCGCCCAGCTCTTCCTCGACTGGCTGGTGCGCGGACCGTGGCGCGATCCACAGGGCCATGGTTTCCCGCAGACCATTCAGTTCGGCGACTCGGCCATATTGCCGGAACTGATGCCGGATGCCGGACGGGCGAACTGGGGATTTGTCTTCGCGCTGGTGGCCGCAGTGCTGATCTGGATGCTGATGAGCCGCATGCTGAAGGGTTTTGAGGTGCGCGTGCTTGGCTCAAGCCCGCGGGCAGGGCGTTTCGCCGGCTTCGGCCTCAACCGCATGGTGTTCTTCGCCTTCCTGCTTTCGGGTGCGCTGGCCGGCCTTGCCGGCATCTCGGAAGTCTCCGGCGCCATCGGCCAGCTGCAACCGGTCATTTCGCCCGGCTACGGCTTCACCGCCATCATCGTGGCATTCCTTGGCCGCCTCAACCCACTTGGCATCGTCGCCGCCGGCCTGGTGCTGGCGCTGACCTATCTCGGTGGTGAAGCGGTGCAAAGCGCGCTCGGCATCTCCGACAAGGTGGCGCGGGTGTTCCAGGGCATGCTGCTGTTCTTCGTGCTCGGCTGCGACACGCTCATTCACTACCGCATTCGTCTGATCGGCCTGGCGCTGACCAAACCGGAAGGCACGGCGAAACTCGAAGCCGCGCCAAAGTTGAAGGAAGCCCGTTGATGGACATCACCGTAAACATCCTTCTGACCATAGCCACCGCAGCAACGCCGCTATTGATAGCGGCGATCGGCGAATTGGTGGTCGAGCGCTCCGGTGTGCTCAATCTCGGCGTCGAAGGCATGATGATCATGGGCGCCGTCGGCGGCTTCGGCGCCAGCTATCTCACGGGATCGCCCTGGATCGGCCTTCTGGCGGCAATCGCCATGGGCGCGGTGTTCTCACTGCTGTTTGCCGTGATGACGCTGTCGCTGGCCACCAACCAGGTGGCCACCGGCCTGTCGCTGACGCTGCTCGGGCTTGGCCTTTCGGGCATGATGGGGGCGAATTTTGTCGGCCAGCCCGGCGAAAGGCTGCCCAACCTTGACATTCCCGGCGTGACTTCGATCCCTGTCATCGGCAGGCTGCTGTTCGGCCAGGACCCGATCTTCTACATCTCGATCGTCCTGACCGCAGCCGTCATGTGGTTCCTGTTCAAGACGCGGACCGGGCTGACGCTGCGCTCGATCGGCGACAGCCATACGTCGGCCCATGCACTGGGCATCCACGTGATCCGCTACCGCTATCTCGCGGTGATCTTTGGCGGCGCCTGCGCCGGTCTCGCCGGCGGCCATCTGTCGCTGGTCTACACGCCGCAATGGGTCGAGAACATGACCGCCGGCCGCGGCTGGATCGCGCTGGCGCTGGTGGTGTTCGCGTCGTGGCGGCCATGGCGGGTTCTGGCCGGCGCCTACATCTTCGGCGCCGTGTGGATCGGCCAGCTTCATGCACAGGCTTTTGGCATTCCGGTGCCTTCGCAGTTTCTTTCTTCGCTGCCCTATCTGGCAACTGTCGTGGTTCTCGTTCTAATCTCGCGCAACAAGCGTCTGACGATGATGAACACGCCGGCTTCCTTGGGGCAGCCATTCGTTCCGGATCGTTGACAATAAAAACAAACGGGAAGCTCCAAGGCTTAACACAGAGAGGTAACACGATGAAAAAACTGCTTATTGCCCTGATGACGACAACAGCGGCATTTTCGCTGGCAGCGTCCGCGGAGGCCGCCGATAAATTGAAAGCCTGCTGGGTCTACACCGGCCCGATCGGCGATTTCGGCTATTCCTACCAGCACGACCAGGGCCGTCTCGAGGTGGAGAAGGCGCTCGGCGACAAGGTCGAAACCGCCTATCTGGAGAACGTCTCCGAGGGCCCCGACGCCGACCGTGCTTTCGAGCGTCTGGCGCGCGAAGGCTGCAACATCATCTTCGGCACCTCCTTCGGCTTCATGGACCCGGAAGTGAAGGTCGCCAAGAAATTCCCCAAGGTGATGTTCGAGCACGCGACCGGCTACAAGACCGGTGACAATCTCGGCATCTACAATGCGCGTTTCTATGAAGGCCGCTATGTGCTCGGACAGATCGCCGCCAAGGAATCGAAGGCCGGCGTCGCCGGCTACATCGTTTCCTTCCCGATCCCCGAAGTGGTGATGGGCATCAATTCCTTCATGCTTGGCGCCCAGTCGGTCAACCCGAACTTCAAGGCCAAGATCGTCTGGGTGAACTCGTGGTTCGATCCGGGCAAGGAAGCCGACGCCGCCAAGGCGCTGTTCGACCAGGGCGCCGACATCATCGTCCAGCACACCGATTCGACCGCTGCCCTGCAGGTGGCGGAAGAGCGCAAGCTGCACGGCTTCGGCCAGTCGTCCGACATGATCAAGTTCGCGCCGAACGCGCAGCTGACCTCGCTCACCGACGAATGGGGTCCGTACTACATCAGCCGCGTCCAGGCAGCGCTGGACGGCACGTGGAAGCCGGACAATGTCTGGCTCGGCATCAAGGACGGCGCGGTCAAGCTCGCGCCCTTCACCAACATGCCCGACGACGTGAAGGCGATGGCGGAAGCCACCGAAAAGAAGATCGCCGGCGGCTGGAACCCCTTCACCGGACCGATCGCCAAGCAGGACGGCACGCCGTGGCTGAAGGATGGCGAGGTTGCCGATGACGGCACGCTGCTCGGCATGAACTTCTACGTGAAGGGTGTCGACGACAAGTTGCCGCAGTAAGCGGCGCGGGATACAACAAGGAAAGGGCGCCGCGCGGCGCCCTTTTTCATTCGGCGGGTTGCGGCCCGGCTTGGGTGCGGCGAAATCCCGCCAGCCCGACATCGACCGCGCGGCCGAGCCAAATCCTGAGCAGCCGCTGCGCGGCTCGTTCGCAGGTGCGCCAGATCGCCCACGAGACAAAGAGCATGAGCGCGATGCAGCCAAGGGCGGCAAGCCATTTGCCGACCAGGGGTGCCGCGGCATTGATGGCGAGATAGCCGATGTTCTGGTGCAGCAGGTAGAGCGGATAGGTCAGCCCGCCCAGCGCCAGGGTGAGCGCGGATGACCGCACGCGATGGCGCAACAGGACCGCGCCGATCAAGGCCGCGTGCATGACGACATTGGCGCCGACGAGATTGGCCGACGAAACGGCAATGCCGTAGTGGTCCAGCATCCAGTGCTGCGTCACGGACAGCGTGCCGCATGAGATCAGGAACGCGGCAGCAAGCAGCAGCAAGGCCGGCAGCGAACGGCCATGCGCATGGAGATGGTGGACCAAAACGCCCGCGGCGAAGAATGGGCCGAACTCGGTGATGAACAGCAGCCTTGCCGCGCCGCTGCCGAGGAAGAATTCGTTCAAGGCCGAGATCGCCAGCCAGATGCAGATCAATTCCAGCTTGCGCTTCTGAAAGTGCCCGGTGAACAGGGCCAGCGTCACCCAACCGTAGAAGACCAGCTCAAGAACGATCGACCAGTAGACGCCATCCATGAAGGATTGGCCGAAGGCGGGCGCGAACATCGACAGATTGGCGGCATATTGGACGAAGGAGGCCGGAAGCAGCGGTGCGCCGGCAAGCACGACGATCGCGAAGGTGATCGTCATGCAGAGCAGGAAACCCGGATAGAGGCGAACGAAACGCGCGATGGCAAACTGGTCCCAGCTGCGGTTTTCCGCCGACCAGGCAATGACGAAGCCGCTGATCAGAAAGAACAGATTGACGCCGAGATAGCCATGGATGGCGAACGGTGCGGCAAGCGGATATCCCTCGGCGAGAAAGTCTTCGGCGGCAGCGCCACGAAAGAAATAGTGGAAGAACACAACGGCCAGCGCCGCTGCCAGCCTGAGCAGGTCCAGCGTCGCGATATAATCCTGCCCGGCAGGTCTGGTGTTCATCCGAATTCCCGCATTTACGGTCGCGAAACCATAATGCGGATCGTGGCGGAGCGGGTTAAAGGGCCCGAACTATCGCTTGACGTAGTAAATGCGGCAAACGATCTCGCTTGAGAGAAATTGGCGGCCTGGATCGGCGAGGTCGCAGCCACGGCATGCGGATCGATCGACGACAAGTCGCCGCTATTCGGAATGCAGTATGATATTCACCAGAAATTTCGCTGCATTCACTTGCTTTACCAAGATTTCGATTGTGTCTTTATCGCAAAGAAATTGAAAGTCCGTTTTCATAAAGCAAGGGAAGGGATAGGAAATGAAATTCCACCAATTGTTCCTGATTTTTGCTTCCGTACTTTTGGCGGCACCGGCCAACGCGGTAGAGCAACCATCCATCGTTTGGTCCATTGTCAACCGCAATAGAATTTTGAGCGACGAAGCAGAGGAGCAACGCTATCTCGTCACGCTGAAAAACTATCTTGGGCGGGCTGCGAAGGCTGCAGCTTGCGATCCACGGCGTTTCAAGGACAGCAGACCCATTCGGACAACCGACCTCTCCACGTGCAGAACGAAGTCGCAATATCCCGCTCCAACAAATCGGCAGTTCCGGACCCGTTGGAACCCCGTCACCTATGCCTACGACAGTGGCTACATTGCAAGGGATCGCAGCGCCGAAGTTCGGGAAGTCCGGCTCGGGCTGACAGCAGGTTCCGCCCGGGAGCGCACCACTATTGGCCATAGCGTCTGCGATTGGTGGATCGATGCCAACAAGGTTGCCACTCGTGCATCCTGCCAAGGCTTTTTGACGCCCGTCACGCTTGGTGAGCACCAGATTGCTGTCGATATCGTGCGCGGCGACCAACAGGCGCAGCGTATTCCGCAGACAGGCGCCCAGGAAATCTCCGTCAACGATTATCTCATTGCGGTGCTTGGCGATTCCTTCGGCTCAGGTGAAGGCAACCCGCACACATTTATCGTCGGCGAGGGTGGCAACTATTTGCGGAACCGACCGGCAATGTGGCTCGATCCGCCTTGTCACCGATCGCTGTTTTCGTCATCCGGCCTGCTCTCCGCCTATTTGGCGGACAAGTTCCAGCATGCATCGTTCACGCTTGCGACCTTTGCGTGTTCCGGGGCCGAAACATCGGAAGGCGTCCTCGATCCATACTACGGCCGGGAGACCGCGAAGCAGCTCCAGGCCGAATGGTGGAATACTGGCGGCAACATGGACACCAGCACTACTGCCGAGCAATTCAAGGGTTTTACCCGTGCGATGATCGGCCAGCCGGCTCATTTCAATACGGCGCAAACCCCGGCACCGCGAGACATCTCCAGCCAGTTGCAGCAATTGCAAGCGCTTCTCTGCGCTCCCGGCAAGCCTTGCCGCGCGCCAGACGCCATTGTGATCTACATTGGGGTCAATGATATCGGCTTCACCAATGTCGTCACGAAACTCGTCACCGGCTGCAAGCCAAAAGCATGTGAGGAAGCCGTTGGGCAAGGCATCAAGTCCGGTCTCGACGTCGTCGAAAGCAATCTTTCGAAAATCAGCGCCGAGCTCAAGCGGCGCGGATTGATGCCGGCGTCACCAAGCAATGTCCTACTCGTCACATACCCAAATCCGTTAACATACCAGGTGAAGAAAAGGATCCTGTATTGCGACTGGCGCAAGGCCAGTATCGCCGGGGGCGAAAATTTCCTCGGCGTGGCCGGAACCTTCCTGGCCATCGGCATTCGCAAGGCAAGTGCTGAATGGGCGGAACACAGACTGCTGTCCCCGCTGAACGATACGTTACGCCGCTCGGCGGCCGACCTTGGCTGGACTGTTGTGGAGACACAGCAGACCGCGCTTGGTCACGGATTCTGCGCACCAGGGCGCTGGTTTCAAATCTATCCTGAATCGCAGGAAAAGCAGGGGCTTATCCCGACCGATTTCGTACCAAATCCAGACGGCAGCGGCCGCAAATCCGGCGGCATTCCTTCAGGCGCAATGCACCCCAACATCTTCGGCCATCTCAATGTGGAGGCCAAGATAAGCGAAAAAGTTCAGACACTGTTCAACCTGAACGGTGCGCCGTAGTGCTGATCTACACCGCCGACCCGTAGAGGTCATAGGCGTCGGCGCGGTCGATCTTGACGGTGACGATGTCGCCGGCACGCAACGGACGGCGCGACTGGATATGCACCGAGCCGTCGATTTCGGGCGCGTCGTATTTGGTGCGGCCCTTTGCCGATGTGCCGTGCGCTTCATCGATCAGCACCGGCAGGCGCTTGCCGACCTTCTTGGCCAGCTGCGTCACCGAAATCTTCTGCTGGCGCTGCATGAAACGGTGCCAACGCGCTTCCTTGATCTCCTGCGGAACCTGTTCGAGACCGAGGTCGTTGGAGCGGGCGCCCCGGACCGGCTCGTATTTGAAGCAGCCGGCGCGGTCGATCCTGGCCTCGTCCAGCCAGTCGAGCAGCATTTCGAAATCGTCGTCCGTTTCGCCGGGAAAACCGACGATGAAGGTCGAGCGGATGGCGAGATCCGGGCAGACCTCGCGCCAACCGCGGATGCGCTCGAGCGTCTTTTCGCCATGGGCGGGCCGGCGCATGTTCTTAAGCACCTGCGGCGAAGCATGCTGGAACGGGATGTCCAAATAGGGAAGGATCTTGCCCTCGGCCATCAGCGGGATGACGTCGGCGACATGCGGGTAGGGGTAGACATAGTGCATGCGCACCCAGATGCCGAGCTTGCCCAGTTCCTCGGAGAGATCGAGGAATTTCGCTCGCACTTCGCGGTCGCCGAACATGCTCGTCTGGTACTTGATGTCGATGCCGTACGCGCTGGTGTCCTGCGAGATGACGAGGAGCTCCTTGACGCCGGCCTTGGCCAGTTTCTCGGCTTCGCGCAGCACATCGGCCGCCGGCCGCGAGACGAGGTCGCCACGCAGCGCCGGGATGATGCAGAAGGTGCAGCGGTTGTTGCAACCTTCCGAAATCTTGAGATAGGCATAGTGGCGCGGGGTCAGCTTGACGCCCTGCGGCGGCAGCAGGTCGACATAGGGATCGTGGCTCGGCGGCGCCGCCTCGTGCACTGCGGCCATCACGCTCTCATAGGCCTGCGGCCCGGTGATCGCCAGCACGTTGGGGTGCTTTTCGCGGATGACATCCGGCTCGGCGCCAAGGCAGCCGGTGACGATGACCCTGCCGTTTTCCGAAAGCGCGGAGCCGATGGCGTTGAGCGACTCGTCGCGGGCGGAATCGAGAAAGCCGCAGGTGTTGACCACGACAAGGTCGGCGCCGTCATGCTTGCGTGCGATCTCGTAGCCCTCGGCGCGCAGGCGCGTGATGATGCGTTCCGAATCCACAAGGGCTTTCGGGCATCCAAGACTGACAAAACTCACGCGAGGAGCGGACATAGAGGCTTTCCGGGCTTTTCAGGATTGCCGGCGCAGTACCACACTTATTGCGGCATTGGTATGGGCACGCCTTCGATGCGGCAATACGCACGGCTTGCGCTTCGGAACACGCTTTCCGGATCGAAGAAGCGGCGGGCAGGCGCCTCAGCTGACCGCGTTGTTCACGTGCGGCCAGACTTCCATGGCACCACGATAGACCATGTCCACCGCCACATAGAGGATGATCAGCAGGCCGATATAGGCGATCCAGCGGTGGCGGTGCAGCAGCTTGGCAATGAAGGTCGCGGCGAGACCCATCAGCGCGATCGACAGCACCAGCCCGATGACCAGCACCGGGAAATGATCGCGCGCGGCACCGGCGACCGCCAGCACGTTGTCGAGCGACATCGATACGTCGGCGACGACAATCTGCAATGCCGCCTGGCCGAGCGTCTTGCGCTTTGCCTTGCCGGCCACCTTCTTGTCGCTGTTGAGATCCGCGTTCGACAGCGCCTCGGTCGCCTCCAGCTCATCGGCTTGGGACGTGCGCAGCTCGCGGTACATCTTCCAGCAGACCCACAGCAGCAAGATGCCGCCGGCGAGCAGCAGGCCGACCACCGCCAGCAGCTTGACGGTCACGGCGGCAAAACCGATGCGCAGCACCGTTGCCGCCAGCACACCGACGAGGATCGCCTTCTTGCGCTGTTCGGCCGGCAAGCCGGCCGCCGCAAGGCCGATGACGATCGCATTGTCGCCGGCAAGCACGAGGTCGATGGCGATGACCTGGAGCAGGGCCGTCAGGCTGGCAGCGCTGAAAATGTCCATCGACCGGAGGCCCTTGCTGGTTTGCCGAGTGTACGTCGATTATTCAGACGGCCCTAACTTGGTGGTCCGTTGGCGTCAAGGGATCACTCGGGACGACGTCACCAAACCATCTTTACGCCGAGGCCGGATCAAAGGGTCCGCTGCACCCGCCGACAGCCGGGCACGGCCGGCAACAAATCAATCGTAGAGATTATACTTTGACCAATCGGCTTCCGGAATCTCGTCGCCGATCCGGTAGCGGAGCTGCAAAACTTCCATATGGTCGGGCGCCGTCTGGCACTTGAATTTCAGCCGATACCATTGCCCCTTGCTGCGAAACGCAGCACCCGGGCTTCTGATCGCATCTGGGCCCATCTCGGGGGTCGCGAAGGCATAGGCGACGACGCGATCCGCTTTGAACTTGCGGTCGTCGTGGGTGATCCGGTCGAGCACTTCGGCGTCACAACGCTGTTCAAGACGGGTTTGGGGATCGAGTTTCATCAAGCCGGCGCGCAATGCATTGTCCATTGCGTTGGCTGGAAAACTCAATGTCACGGACGCCAGGGCGGTCATGCAGAGCTTCTTCATGGGCGGGAGAAGCAGCATATTCTGTCGGAGAAATCAACCAAGCGGATCGCCTCGGACCCCGCGGGAACCCTCAATCAGACGGCCGGCGCGTTCAAAATTACGTGTCGAGGTTCATCGTGCGATGCCTGCGGCCAACGGACCAACGAGGCACGGCCGGCATCCGTGAGATCGTAGAGGCCGCGGTCGACACGCGCGAACCAGCCATAGACATTGTGCTGCAGGATTTTCGGCGCGATCGGCGTCAGCGACTTCAGATCACGCGGGCGCTTCGGTCCATCGACCATGGCGGCAGCGCAGGCGAGGGCGCTCTGGCGATAGGCGGTCATGATCGGATTGCGCGATCCTCCGCCCGCGACAGGATCGCCGCTACGGCGCTGGTGCTCGTCGACCAGGCGAGAGCGCCGGCGCGCATTCTTGCGCGGCGCCACGGCGATCGGGCTGAGAAGCACTTCGACCCGGTCAGTCGCGGTCACGCCAAGCAGGCCGAAACCAAGCCGGCGGCAAAGATTGCGAAACCGCGCATCGCCTTCGCGTCCCTTGCCCCGGGCCGACATGCGCGCGGCCAGCCACACCTCGTCGCAGGCCGTCGCACGGTCGACCCCTTGCAGCACCAGTTCGAGATTGAACTGCAGCTTCAACTCGCAGATGACGACAATGGGCGGCTCGCCGTCGCGCAGCGCGACGATGTCGCAGCCACCGATCTCGCCCTTGACGATAAAGTCCAGGCCTTCGAGGAACCGCTTCACCGGCGCATAGAGTGAGGTCTCGTTCATGCCTCAAAGGCTTAGCCGATTCGGCGATAAAAAGCTTTCCGGCGCTGCGGCGCTACGACACGTCGATGTCAGCCGCCAGCCTCGGTGCTCGGCGCTGCTCGGCTCGACAGCTTCCTGCGGGGCAGGAGCGGATAGCCGGTTTGACCGAAATAAGTGGAGGGGATCGGATCATCGACGCCGTACTTCTCCGGCACCTTGTTGCCGGTGGCATTATAGGTGCCGAACATGACGTCAAGGAAGGGCAACTGCCCGGCGAAGTTCTTGTCATAGGCTTCGCGCTGGTTGGCATGGTGCCAGCGATGGAACTGCGGGCTGGCGATCAGCCACTTCAAAGGGCCGAACGATACCCGCACGTTCGAATGAACAAGCAGCGTGTGCCAAAAGTAGATCATCGAAAAGATGGCGATCGAGGCTTCGGAGAAGCCAAGGAAAAAGATCGGCGTCAGCGATATTGCCTTTGTGACGATGATGTCGATCGGGTGAGAGTGGAAAGCACCGAGCCAGTCCAACTCGTCAATGCCGTGGTGAACGGCATGGAACTTCCAAAGCGCAGGGATATTATGGAAGGCCCGATGTGCCCAGTAGACGCCGATATCGGTGATGAGGATGATTTCCGCAACCTGCAGCCAGATCGGCTGACCACTGACGGCTTGCGTTATCGATTGCGGGACAAGGATTGCAGCGACGCCTAGGGCACCGGCCGCCATCATGACGATGGCCGTCTTTATGATGAAGCCGTTGAACAGCACATAGATCAGATCGACAGCCAAGCCCTTGCGGAAGATCTTCTGCGCCCGCTCGGCAAAAAGATGTTCGAACGGAATGAAGATCAGCGCGCTGATCAACAGCGCCTTGAAACCAAAGATATCCATTCGCCCGCCTCTAACGCCCGTGCTTCGCCAGCGCGCAGCTTGCGCTTCGGCTCCTGATCAGAACCACATCTCCCTTTCCAAAGGCTGAAGCCGTCTCCACCAATGCTCCTGGCAGGCGGGCTCCGACCGCATGGCGACGAATGTTGCGCGTCGTTCGCGGAAAGCGGCTGATCCCGTACTTCAGCGCGCAAAGCCGCGTTTGATGCGATCGACCACCGCCCTTACTGGCGCGGATGCACGCCAGGTCGTGCTGGACGTGATGGCGTCCTGGCGAGCCTGTGCGTCCAGGCTCGCCCTTCGCGCGCGTTCAATCTCCTCGACCAGCCGCGAATTTTCCGAGCGCAGATGCTCCAGTTCGGCATGGATTTGGGGCGAATGCACATAGGCTATGTGAGCCCATCGGTACCGTCGCGATCGGTCCAGGTAAGTCTCGCGGTCCAAAGCGTGAGGCTGGAGTTGATCGCGAACGGCGGACGCAAGCTTGCCGAGGCCCATTACGGCCACGGTGTCTGGAAGGAACACCGTCTCGTGCGCGATGCCGAGATGATCGAGAACGCGCTCCGCATTGACAATCGCGTCCGCGATCAGGTTGGCGTCGTGGAAAGAAACGATGCAGTCCGGATTCATAAGCGGCAGAACACCGACAAAGTCCGAAAAACAGGCCGTGTTCGTGTGCTCCGCGTCGATCAGCGCGAGCGTCGCCCTGGGCTCGATCGCCTCGGGACGCACATCGGAGACGTCGCTATCGATTGTGGTCAGTTTGGCGATTGCCGCTGGCGGAAGCTTATCCGACAGCACGGCGATCATGCGAGCCGCGGTGTTGTCGGGGTAGTGAAAAACCTCGGCACGTTCGTCGGGCTGGGTCGCTGGCCGCAGATCGACCGATATCGCCGCCTCACAGGCCGGATCGATCAGGTGCGGCAACAGGCTGCCGCCGACATCCGAGCCAACCTCGAGGTAGACGTAGCGGCCAAGCGTCGATCGAACGAAATTCTGCACGCGCAGGAAGCTTGTGCGGTCACTGAGCGTGGCTCCAATATGGACCTGGAAAACGGCGATGTCGAGCGTCTCGATCATGCCCATCGCTTGATTGGCGGTTAGCATTCAGGGGCTCCGTTGGAAAAATAGTTTGCAGCTCGCTTGCACGGCGCCACGGGTCGAATCGTGCAAATTCTGTTGCACTTCAGCTAAATGTCCGCAACAGCGTATTTCGATACGGAACTATGACGCCTTGAAAGGTCGCCGATGAACCGCCTCTATACAGATCTCCTGATCAAGATCATCGCCAATACAATCTACGGCTCTGGTTCGCAGGTGATCGATGCCTCGAAAATGGGAGAGTCGACCCCCTTCAATCCCGAAGATCGCCTCCTGGGTCGCGATTGGCCGACGGTTGCTCATTCGATGGCAGGCGTCAGGCGCCTGACAAATGTGCGCGATCTCGTCCAGCGCGCCATCGATGAGAACGTACCCGGGGATTTCATCGAGACCGGCGTCTGGCGCGGTGGCTGCTGTATCCTCATGAGAGGCGTGCTGGCCGCCAACGGGATCAAGGACAGGAAGGTGTACGTTGCGGATTCATTCGATGGCTTGCCACCGCCGGACCCCGAGAATTTTCCGGCCGACCAAGGTCACAGACTGCACGAATACCGCCAGTTGGCGATCGATCAGGCACAGGTCGAATCCAACTTTGCCGCCTATGATCTCCTGGATGACCAGGTGGTCTTCGTCAAAGGCCTGTTTGGGGACACCTTGCCGGGCCTGAAAGCTGGTCCATTCGCCTTGATTCGCCTGGATGGCGACATGTATGAGTCGACAATGGACAGCCTCGAAGCGCTTTATCCAAGACTGTCGCCCGGCGGTTTCGTGATCATCGATGACCTTGCGTTTCCGCCATGCAGGTGGGCGGTCGAGGACTACCGCGCGCGCAACCACATCACGTCGGAGATCCACGAGATAGACTGGACAGGCGGTTGGTGGCAAAAGCCAACGGCTGACAACTGAGCCCCGGAAGCACAATGAAAACGAACATCCTGTCCGTTGTTGTTGTCGCTTACAACATTCCCCGAGAACTGCCGCGAACCTTGTTTTCGCTCGCATCGCCCTATCAGCAGGGTGTGACGACGGACGACTACGAAGTCATCGTCGTCGACAATGGATCATCACCGGCCGTTGGCGAGGACCTGGTCGCGGACTGTGGGCCGAACTTTCGTCTGCTGCGCATCGATGACGCATCACCCTCGCCCGCGGCCGCCGTCAATCGCGGCATCAAGCAAGCGAGGGGGGACAAGATCGGCGTGATGATCGACGGCGCACGGATCGTGACGCCCGGGTTGGTGAATTTCGCTCGCATCGGCCTGGAGATGGCTCCGACGGCAGTCGTGGCCGCGCCTGGCTGGTATCTTGGCAGCGACATCCAGGTGAATGCGCATGGCAATGGCTATACAAAGGCCGTCGAGGATTCGCTTTTGCAATCGATCCGATGGCCGGAAGATGGTTATCGGTTGTTCGAGATCGGGACGATGGATGAGTCGTCGGTCGATCCATGGTTCTCGCCGATATCCGAAGCCAATGCTCTGTTCATGAGCCGGGAAAGTTGGCAGGCGATGGATGGCATGGATGAGCGCTTCAGCTATCCGGGTGGCGGCCTCGTCAACATCGATACGCTCGAACGTGCGATGGAGCTGCCGCGGGCAAAGCTCATCCTCACTCTGGGAGAGGCGACATTTCATCAGCTGCATGGTGGCGTGGCCACCAACGCAGGCGTCGAGCAGCCCAAGAACTGGTACCTCTGGAAAGCCGAAAGGGATGCCTTGAGGGGGCGCGGGGACTTTACCTTTCACACGCCATCAGCGTTCGTGGGATCGCTGCCTGCAGCGGTTGTGCCGCACCTTGCCCGCGCCATGATTGCGTCTCCACACGGCGTCGGGCCAGCCGTGGCCGCGGGCTTCAGGGCGCAATTGGAGCCATCGGAAGAACCCACGCCGACGAACAGGGCAGCTGCAACACTCATCGAGCTGGCCAAGACCCAGTTCGAGCGCGGGAACTACCATGCGGCGGCAGACATCGCTCGTATGGCAAGCAGCCATGCACCTGCCGAGCTTGCGGCGTCACGCCTCCTTTTGTCCGCCGGCATTCTTTCGCGGTACAATCCGGTTCGAGATGCCACGTATTTCACGGCGATCGGCGACGCGCACCGTGCTATCGGCGAGAACGAAACGGCTGAGGTTCAATACCGCCACGCACTGACGCTTGCCGGCGATAGCGAGGGCGCCCATACCGGCCTGGCCAGCATGCGGATGCCGGGGCCTTCCTGTTGCGACTGGCTGGAGCGTCTCTACACAGAATTGAAGCCCGCTGTCGTGGTGGAGATAGGGGTCCATGACGGCGTATCGCTTTCCAGGATCAAGGCTCCAACCCTTGCAATAGGCATCGATCCCAATCCTCGTGCCACGGTGGCGCTCAACGCGCAAACGCACATTTTTCCGGAGACGAGTGACGCCTTTTTTGATCGTGGCGGAGCGGACGCCTTGCTTGCCGGCCGCCCGGTGGGTGTCGGCTTCATCGACGGTCTGCACACTTTCGACCAGGTGTTGCGCGATTTTGCGAACCTCGAGCGCTACTGCGACGCCGGCTCGGTTCTGCTCGTACACGACACCGCGGCCCTGGACGAAGCGACGCAAACGGTTCCGCCGACAACGCAATTCCACACCGGCGATGTCTGGAAATTGGTTCCGGCGCTCAAGGCGCTGCGCCCCGACCTCGACGTGTTCACCATTGCCACGCCCTGGACCGGGCTCACCGTCGTATCCGGGTTTGGCAAGGGCAGATACGATCGTTCATGGATCGCCGACGCGGGCAAACGCTTTGCAAACATGGCGTTTTCCGAGATCGAGGCAAACCTTGGCGAAGCGCTATGCCTGGTCCCAAACGAATGGGAGCCGGTATTTGCGCGGCTCAGAGCCAACCTCGTTGGCAATCACAAATCAAGGCAGCTTGCGGTGGCAGATCGCGAATCTGGGGAGGCTACAATGGGCGGGTTCCTGCACCAGTACTTTTTGAACAACAGCGGCAAGGAGATGTACAAGTGGCTGCACTATTTCGACGTTTACGAACGCCACTTCCAACGGTTCAGAAACCGGAAGCCGGTCGTCGTTGAAGTCGGCGTCTACAAGGGAGGATCGCTCGAGATGTGGCGGGCCTATTTCGGCGAGGGCGCGCGGATCGTCGGAATCGACATCGATCCTGCCTGCAAGGCGCACGAGTCCGAAGGGGTTGAGGTCTTCATTGGCAGTCAGGACGACCCTCAACTTCTCGATCGGATCGTCGAGAAATATGGCCCGATCGACATCGTCATCGATGATGGCAGCCACATGATGGATCATGTCATCGCGACATTCGAGCACCTCTACCATCACGTGCAGCCGAACGGGGTTTACTTCGTCGAGGACACGCATACGAGCTATTGGGACGACTATGGTGGAGGGCTGCGCAAGCCGGGATCGTTCATGGAATTCGCCAAGGGAAAGCTCGACGAGATCAACGCACATCACGCGCGCGGCGCCTTGCCGGCGAACGCCTTCACCGATGCCACAGATTCAATCTGTGTCTACGACAGCATTGTCGTCTTTGAAAAACGGCCGCAGGGCAGACGCCAGTCCCTCCTGACAGGACAGGGATAGGCCCGTTCACGAGCAGAAGCGTCTGCGCCAGAGCATGATGCCGAAAAGTGTGAAGC
Organism: Mesorhizobium calcicola; assembly: GCF_042682105.1. Taxonomy (NCBI): domain Bacteria; kingdom Pseudomonadati; phylum Pseudomonadota; class Alphaproteobacteria; order Hyphomicrobiales; family Phyllobacteriaceae; genus Mesorhizobium; species Mesorhizobium calcicola. The sequence goes on along the minus strand of NZ_JBHUGY010000033.1, from coordinate 33,146 downwards.
GGTTTTCGGACGACATCATGCTCTATCTCTTTAATTTAGAGCCGGCCGCGGAATAGTTGGGTTCGGTCTTCTATCGGGGCCGGACCGCCTAACAAATGCGAACTGTTCTGGCGTAACCGATAGTCCGGGATAGTCCGATCTTGGGGCGATTATTCCCTGAAGGCCCGGGAGAGCTGATCGGTGATGGGTTTCATCAGATAGGACCAGACCGTGCGGTCACCGGTCTGGATGTGCAATTCGGCAGGCATGCCCGGTATGAGCCGGTTTGCCGTTTTCAGGCAGGTCGCCTCGTCGGAAATGTTGATACGGGCCTCGTAATAGGCAGTCTTGTTGGCTGCGTCCTTGACCAGATCGGGGGAGATCCGGTCCACCGTTCCATGACACTCCGGTGTGGTGTTGCGGTCGAAGGCCGAGAAGCGGATGACGACTGGCTGGCCAAGGCTGACATCGTCGATGCGCATGGGCGGAACCTGGGCATCGATCACCAGATCGTCCGCCTGCGGCACGATCAGCATCATGATTTCGCCAGAGGCAACAACGCCGCCAACCGTGTGGATCGCAAGTTCCTGTACGACGCCTGATTGCGGGGCCTTTATCGTCATATGGCCCAGCTGGTCTTTGGCCACCTGCTTGCGCTCGACCAGTTCGGCCTCCTTGCCTTCGGCCTCGCGCAGATCGGAATTGGCGCTTTTGCGAAAGTCGTTGTCGAGCTGGATCCTGGCCAGCGCGTTCTCGCTGATGCGCCCTTCTACTTCGGCGATCGCGGCCAGAAGCCTTCCGGCCTCGCCCTTTTGCTGGATCGTCTGCGTCTTCAAAGCGGTCAGGCGATCCAGCGATGCGAACCTCTTGGCGTAGAGATCCTGGATGATGGCGAGGTCGTTGGTCGCAAGGTCAAGGGCTTCCTGGGCCGCGGCGCGCTGGGCTTTGAGGCCTTCGATCTGTTCGCGATATTGATCGTTGCGGGTCCCAAGCTGCGCCTTCTGGCTTTCCAGAAGCGTCATGTTGCTTCGATGCAGCGCGTTTTCACCCGCGATCAGGATCGCCATCGCGGGATCGCTGGCCCGGGCGGACAGATCGTCGGGGATGATCATCTCGTCGCGGCCAATGGACTCTGCCTCCAGGCGGCTCATCTGCAGCCGCGCGCGATCCAGCTGTTGGCCGACGATACCGAGATTTGCGCGGGCCACCGTATCGTCGAAGCGAACCAGGACTTGGCCGGCGGTAACCTTGTCGCCATTTCGCACAAGGATTTCGCTGACGGTTCCGCCAATCTGCTCCTGCACCTTCTTCACATTCGATTCCACCACCACCGTTCCGCTGGCGATAACCGCACCGGCAAGGGATGTCGTCCCGGCCCAGATGCCAATGCCGCCGACAAGTGCCGCGACAACGACAAGGCCGGATCCGATGGTCGATCGAACTCCGTCGTTGCGCATCGACGGGCGTTGCAATGCGGGCAGGGTTGCTGGGTGCGATAGCGCCATGGCGGCCTCACTCAAGCGTTTGAAAGGAGGGCGTCTGAAAGAGGGGCATTTGCATGGACGGGAGGCTCATCATGGCCGCCTGTCATGCAAAGTCACGACTGTTGGTGCACGCTCGCCGCCCGGGTTCTGCTCCGTCCGCACATTGGCTGGGCGCGTCATCTTCGCCAGCACCTCGTCACGCGGTCCCATCGCCTGTACCGTTCCGCCGGCCATGACCAGCACGGTATCGATATTCGCCAGCGCCGCAGGCCGATGCGCGATGACGACGACGATGCCACCTCGATCGCGCACGCCCCTTATGGCGGTGCCGAGGGCGATGTCGCCTTCGCCGTCCAGATTGGAATTCGGCTCGTCGAGAACGACGAGGAACGGGTCGCCATACAATGCCCGCGCCAGCCCGACCATCTGACGCTGGCCTCCGGAAAGCGCCGAGCCGCCTTCGCCGATACGCGTCTGGAAGCCGTCGCTCAGCCGAAGGATCATCTGTTTGACCCCGGCGGCTTCGGCCGCCGCGACGACGGCATCCCCGCTCGCATTGGCGTCGAAACGGTTGATGTTCTCGGCAACTGTACCCTCGAACAATTCGATGTCCTGCGGCAGGTAGCCGATGTCGCGTCCAAGTGCCTCTTCATCGAATTGGTCAAGTGCGGCCGCATCAAGACGCACAGTGCCGCGAAGAGGGGTCCATGCACCGACGAGCGCGCGCGCCAGCGTGGACTTGCCTGACGCGCTTGCCCCGATGACGCCCAGCCCGGCTCCCGCCTGCAAGGAGAACGTGACATTCTGGATGATTGGTTTTTGCTGGCCGGGAGCACCGACCGAAATAGCCTCGACCGACAGCGTCTCGCGAGGCCGCGGAAGCGTCAGAGGCGCTGCTTGTGCATCGGCGGTGCGCAGCATCTGTTTGAGCCGCGCATAGCTCTGTCTGGCGGAAATCCACGGGCGCCAGTTGGCAATGACGAGATCGACGGGCGACAGCGCCCTGGCGAGCATGATCGAAGTCGCGATCATGACGCCAGGCGATGCTTCGCCTTCGATCACGAGGTAAGCGCCAAGTCCAAGCATCAGCGATTGCAGGATCATCCGCCACGTGCGCGACACGGTTCCGGTGGCGCCGACGACATCGGTAATGCGCAGCTGATTGGCAAGATACGCTTCGCTCCGATCCTGCCAGAGACGGCTGATACGAGGTCCCATGCCAAGCGCACGGACCACCTCTGCATTCCGGCGCCCGGCATCGGAAAGCTGCTTGCGGGAAATGGACGATTCCATCGCTCGTTTGGCGGGCCCGCGGCTTAAGCCCTCGGCGACCAGGGTCAGCAACACGCTCACGATCGCCCCGGCTGTCGCAAGCGCTCCAAGCAGCGGATGGAGGAAAAAGATGCCGACCAGATAGAAGGGGAGCCAAGGCAAATCGAAGAATGCCGTCGGCCCCGATCCCGAGATGAAGCTGCGTATCTGGTCGAGATCGCCGATCGGCTGAAGCCGCGTGCCTTCCTGGCCGGATCTGAGAGGGAGCGAGACTGAGAGAGCAAAGACAGCGGGTTGCAGGCTTGTATCGAAACGCCTGCCGATCCGTGCAAGCAGCCTGAGCCGCAGGAGATCAAGCAAACCATAGGCGATATAAAGCCCGGCCATGGCGATCGAGAGCACTGTCAGGGTTGGGATGCTGTGCGAAGGCAGGACGCGGTCATAGACCTGAAGCATGTAGAGCGAGCCGGTCAGACCAAGCAGGTTGATCATTCCGGAGAATAGCGCAACGCAAACCAGTGCCGCGACGCACGACCTCAGCGCCCGGCTGGGCGCGGACAGGCCTGTTGGGGCCAGCCGGGAGCCGCCACGGTTCTGTATCTGAATTGCCATGAGCCCCGCTTACCGTTCAGACCACAACGAAATCGGCGTTGGTAACCGCCAGGTTGGCGGCGAGGGTGGCGAAATGGGTTGAGCCGCCCGCCACACTGCCGTTGCTGTCATAGTAGAGCCAGCCGGTGTCTGTCTCGTAAACGATGTGATCGTTGCCGTCGCCGGCAAATCCGGTGGTGTTCTTGATGAACTGGTCGGCGGTCAGCGTCCCGTTGCCGCCAAGCGCTGCGAAGATCGCATTGTCGACCCAGATGGTGTCGTCGGCCACCGAGAAGTCGGTGATGGTATCGACATTGGTCGAGGCGTTGAGCGCTGTGGTGAAGACGAAGGTGTCCTGGCCGGTGCTGCCGCTCAGCGTGTCGTTGCCGCCAAGGCCATTGATGATGTTGTTGCCGCTGTTGCCGCCGATGACGTTGGCAATCGAGTTACCGGTGCCGTTGATTGACGCCGAACTGCGCAGCTGCAGGTTTTCGAGCTCCTGGCCAGAAAGGTTGAAGCTGACATAGGCCTGCACATTGTCGATGCCCTGGCCAATCACGTCGATGACATGGTCGCCGACATTGTCCACGTAATAGGTGTCGTTGCCCTGTGCACCGCTCATCGTGTCGGCGCCGCCGAGGCCGTCGATGATGTTGTTGCCACTATTGCCATTGATGATGTTGGCAATGGAATTGCCGGTGCCGTTGATGTTCGCTGCACTGCGCAGTTGCAGGTTTTCCAGCTCCTGGCCGGAGAGGTTGAACGAGACATAGGCCTGCACATTGTCGGTGCCATGGCCAATCACGTCGATGACATGGTCACCGGCATTGTCGACATAATAGGTGTCATCGCCCTGAGCACCGCTCATGGTGTCGGCGCCGCCAAGGCCGTCGATGATGTTGTTGCCGGAATTGCCATTGATGATGTTGGCGATGGAATTGCCGGTGCCGTTGATGGAGGCACTGGTGCGCAGCTGCAGGTTCTCCAGATCCTGGCCACCCATGTTGAAGCTGACATAGGCCTGCACATTGTCTGTGCCGCCACCAAGCCCTTCGATCACGTGGTCGCCTGCATTGTCGACGTAATAGGTGTCGTTGCCCTGTGCGCCGCTCATCGTATCGGCGCCGCCAAGGCCGTCGATGATGTTGTTGCCGGAATTGCCATTGATGATGTTGGCGATCGAATTGCCGGTGCCGTTGATGTTTGCTGCACTGCGCAGCTGCAGATTTTCGAGCTCCTGGCCGGAAAGGTTGAAGCTGACATAGGCCTGCACATTGTCGGTGCCCTGGCCGATCACGTCGATGACATGGTCGCCGAGATTGTCGACATAGTAGGTGTCGCTGCCGAGGCCGCCTTGCATGGTGTCGGCGCCGCCACGGCCATCCAGGACGTTGTTGCCGGAATTGCCAATCAGCGTGTCAGCGCCGGAACCGCCGACGGCATTCTCGATTGTCGCTCCGAAAGCGATCGAAACATTGCGGAGGAAGCCGCCAATGTCGGAGAAACTGCCTGCCGCCAAATTGATGATTTGGGCCTGGCCGAACCCGGACGCATCCAGCGTATCGGTACCGCCGGCGTCCCAAATGCAGATTGCCGGCGAGGTGTTTATGGCGAAGTTGTACACGTCCCCTGCATTGGAACCAAAACCATAGACGGTGTTGCCCGTGCGCGTCGACATATTGGCGCCGTAGAGCTGCTGAACAGCCAGAATGTCATACAACATTAGCGTGTCGGGGTAGGACTCACCGTACGATGCCCCGGTGTTGGTCTCGTAAAAATAGCTCATCACGGAGTACTGGTTGCTGTCCTGGATGAACTGTGCGTCGTTTTCATAGGTGGGATCTCCAGACCCGGCATTGTAATCGCCGGGATGCGAAAGGCCGATTGCGTGGCCTGTTTCGTGCAGGATCGTCTGGTAGCTGTAAGAGCCGATCGGCAGACTTCCCGTGTCTACGGCGTCGGTGTTCAAATGCACGTCCCCGGAAATGTCGCCCGGCGCCGTCGTTCCCGGGTATTGTGCGTAGGCTCCTGCAGGGTCGTCCTTCGATGTGTAGTTTCCAAACAGCATCGTCGCGTTGTTGCTAGTGCCGCCGGGATTGACTTGCGTGAAAGTCAGTCCGCAGACCGACGAATAGAAGGCAAGCACCGACTGGACGGCGGCGACTTGCGCGGCAGTCAACTGGCTGAAGGGGGCAGCATACCCTTGCGAGTCCGCGCAACCGGCGTCCGTCGTACGAGCAGCCCATGTCACGGTCGCCGGTTGCCCGGGCGTTGCGGCCCAACTGCTTTCGGGCGTCAGGATCGCGCCGGCCCCCATCAATTCGTCATAGCCAGCATGGGTTCCGCTCACCACGGAAACGCCATACTGCCCCGCATACCAATCCGCTGATGAGCCGGCATTGATGAAGTAGTCGCCCGTGGTCGTGGCTTTGTAGGTAATCGTCGAATTGTAGGCTGGGCCACTGTTATCGTCAGCCGTGATCGGGTTTCCGAATCCGTCCATCAGAGCCAAGAAGGTATCCGGGACACGGTTGTCGAGTGCGCCTTCACCGACCTCTGCGAATGTATAGGTCTGACCCGCAACCAGATGGACCCGGTACCAATCATGGTCGCTGCCCGAAGACAGATGGCCGGTCGCTGTCTGGCCGATTGCCAGGGTGTAGGTCGTGGCGGTGGATGCTGCCGCATCGGTTGTTTCGGTGACGTTTGGCATTGCCTTCCCCGTTTGCCGTTCCAGCGGCCGTGCCGCTCAATATCCACAGTGGAGCGCGAGTTTCAAAACCTGCGCCTGTCCGACTGCCTATCTGCTGGCTGCGGTCCCACAACGGATGCCACGGCGACAGCTCCTATGTATCGAAGGTTGCGAGCCATGAGACTTTTCCGTTAACCGATCTGTTTTTGATCAAGCCACCGTCTCAAATTTCTCGGCTGGGTGACGGCAACGACCACCCATACCTGCCGCCATCATGATCGGCCACAACCGCCTTCCGAAAATATACTATCGCGTTCCGTGCAGCAGAGCGCCGACGGTCAATTGCGGAGTATTGTTTTTCGAAATCCTATGCCCAAAGCCCACTGGATTGGTACTCTATGTCGTGCATGCGTTCAACGCGGTTCTTACTAACAGGCTGAAATTCTGCTTAATTCCCGTATGTACCGCCGCGCGTTGACGGTATTGGTTTGTTGTTGCGAACGAGCCGACTAGTCCGTTGCCCCTGCGAGTATCTGAACGATCCAGTCGCAATTCTTGCGCGTCACAAGTTCTGAGCCGTTGAGGAAGCCGGGCGGCTTCCTGCTTCTCATTATTGGATCAGACTTCCCTCACACCACGACGAAATCGGCGTTTGTCAGAGCCAGGTTGGCCGCCAGCGTGGCGAAATGGGTGGAGCCTCCAGCGGTGCTGCCGTTGCTGTCATAGGTGAGCCAGCCGGTGTCGGTCTCGTAGATGATGTGATCGTTGCCGTCTCCGGCAAGACCGGTGGTGTTCTTGATGAACTGGTCGGCCGTCAGCGTGCCGTTGCCGCCAAGTGCGGCAAAGATCGCATTATCGACCCACATGGCGTCCTCGGCCACCGAGAAGTCGGTGATGTGGTCGACATTGGTCGAGGCGTTGAGCGCCGTGGTGAAGACGAAGGCATCGTTGCCCTGTGCGCCGGACAGCGTGTCGTTGCCGCCGAGGCCGTTGATGATGTTGTTGCCACTGTTACCAGCGATGACGTTGGCGATCGAATTGCCGGTGCCGTTGATGGAAGCCGAGGTGCGCAGCTGCAGGTTTTCGAGCTCCTGGCCAGAAAGGTTGAAGCTGACATAGGCCTGCACATTGTCGGTGCCCTGGCCAATCACGTCGATGACATGGTCGCCGGCATTGTCGACATAATAGGTGTCGTTGCCCTGAGCACCGCTCATCGTGTCGGCGCCGCCGAGGCCGTCGATGATGTTGTTGCCGGAATTGCCATTGATGATGTTGGCAATGGAATTGCCGGTGCCGTTGATCGAGGCGCTGGTGCGCAGCTGCAGGTTTTCGAGCTCCTGGCCGGAGAGGTTGAAGCTGACATAGGCCTGCACATTGTCGGTGCCCTGGCCGATGGTCTCGATGACGTGGTCACCGGCATTGTCGACATAATAGGTATCGTTGCCCTGAGCACCGCTCATGGTGTCGGCGCCGCCAAGGCCGTCGATGATGTTGTTGCCGGAATTGCCGTTGATGATGTTGGCAATGGAGTTGCCGGTGCCGTTGATCGAGGCGCTGGTGCGCAGCTGCAGGTTTTCGAGTTCCTGACCGGAGAGGTTGAACGAGACATAGGCCTGCACATTGTCGGTGCCCTGGCCAATCACGTCGATGACATGGTCGCCGACATTGTCGACATAGTAGGTGTCGTTGCCGAGGCCGCCTTGCATGGTGTCGGCGCCGGCCTTGCCGTCCAGAAGGTCGCTTCCCGACGAACCATGTATCGTTTGAGTGCCGTCGGTGCCGATCAGCGCCAAGGCATTCGTGCCAAGTCCGACAATGGTCGAAATGCCGTTCACCGCTGTCACCGATACCGACGTGCGGATGGTCGATTGGCCCATCAGGTCGATCTTGGCGTTGAAGCCGGCCGCGATCGTCGCGGTGAGGACCACCGGCGTCACCTGGTCGCCACTGGCAAACGTGATGGTTTTGAGACCGGCCGCCACCTCTTCGGAATAGCCGCCGGCGCTGCCGCTAGCCGTGCTCGGTCCGCCGCTAACGGAGACCGTTATGCCGCCGCGCCCTTCGCCGATCGAATAGAACTGGTCGGCGGTCACGGTGTCGTTGAAGGCGACACCGGTGAGAAACTGATGGTTGGGGCCTGCACGGCCGAAATCTTCGGTCAGCATCGTCGCCTCGCCCTCAGTCTTATAGGCGCCCTGGGCCTGGCCGACGCCAACTTCCTGAAAGTCCGGATTCATCAAATTGACGCGGTGGCCACGGCCAGGGTAGTTCGGATCGACAAACAGAAGTTGATGGAGCTGCAGTGTCATCTCCGGCGTGAGCGTGCCGTGCGTAGATTGATACGCGATGTTCTCGCCGGCCCAGTCCCAGTTATAGCCAGCGGCGGTCATTCGTTCGAATGGATCTCTCCCACCCGCGCCTGGTTCATCATGCGCGAAGTAGTCCCTGTCGATCATATCCTGGCTATGACCCCGCGCCGCGCTCAGCAGCAAGTCGTTCATTGCCAGCGGTTGCTTCATCGCCGGGGAGATGGTGTCTTCAGACGGAACCCCCTCATTGAGGGCTATGCCGTATCGTGCGGCTTCTGCGGCGGGGTCGAGCCGCGCGCGATTGACCAGTTCCAGGATTGCCTGCTCGACAGCACTCTGATTGGCCATGGCCTTTCCCCATTCAGCATTGTCCGAGTTTTTAGGCAAAATATTGCCGAATACCCATCGACTGGGAACGAGCCTGCTCAAAAGCCCGTGCCGTTCAACGCGTGGATCGATGCTAACATGGTTGACCGATGACGGGCATCCTCGACAGCGGCAGCTCGCCGGTCATGCTGATTCATGTGCGTATTAGTAGCTGTTGATTTTATTAGTATTTATTCGATTTATGGCGGAGGAAGTGGGATTCGAACCCACGGTGAGCTTGCACCCACGCCGGTTTTCAAGACCGGTGCCTTAAACCGCTCGGCCATTCCTCCGGCAGTCGCGGTCCACTGCTCTAGTGTGCTCGGCAAAGACCTGTCAACCGGCAGGCATGTCCCGGTAGAGCCGGGGGCAGGCGCTCTGCGGCAGCCGGACAACACGACTTTCACGCAGCAGAACGAAAAGCCGAGACTTTTCAGGATGCTCAGCTTAGAGGCCATGTCACAATCTTGCCCGGTTCCGGCCACAATCGGTTAATACCGTGATAAACAATTCCTGCGCACAAAGGATCGGGGTTCGCGGCGTCGTTGGTTAATCGAGAGAGTGATTTGGCTCCTCCGATGCTCGAACGGCGTTTCGGCTGAGACTGTAGGGGACATCAGGAAAATGCAGGCTATGACGCACCCGCGTCTTCGTCGCGCTGCTACGGTCGCGTTGTTCGCTGTCTCGGCTGCCTTGCTGGCGGCTTGCGCGTCGCAGCCTGGACCAAAAGCGATGGTCTACAAAAAGACCCGCTCCAAGGAATATTTCTCCGAATCCGAATATGGCGTGAAGGCAAGCCCGCGCGTGGCCTTCCGGAGCGGGCGTCTGCAGCGCGGCGGCGGCCGTGACCAGCTCGGCAAACCCTATCAGGTCCGTGGCAAGTGGTATTACCCCAAAGAGGAGAGGCACTACGCCAAGGTCGGCCTGGCCTCCTGGTATGGCGATGCCTTCCATGGCCGGCTTACCGCCAATGGCGAAGTCTACGACATGACGCATCTGACGGCCGCGCATCCGACCATGCCGCTGCCCAGCTATGCCCGCGTCACCAATCTCAAGACCGGCAGCTCGGTCATCGTGCGCGTCAACGATCGCGGCCCCTATCATGAAGGCCGCATCATCGATGTCTCGGAGCGCGCCGCCCAAATGCTGGATTATGCCAATATCGGCACCGCGCAAGTGAAGGTCGAGTATGTCGGCCGCGCACCGCTCGACGGCGACGACGACCAGTATCTGATGGCCTCCTACCATCCCGGCAACAGGGCGCCCGATCCGTCGGATGGACTGCCGACCGGTGTCATGGTCGCCATGAACGGGCCGTCGCCGAGCCTGCCTGTCGGTGCGGCTGCCGTACCGTTTCCCGGCCAGTTGACCGATTCGGGCCAGTTGACCGATTCAGGGACGGTTCAGCCGGTCCAATCGGCGCAGTCGCCGGCCTATGGCGATCCGGCGTTGCCGGATTTCGGCCCGATCGTGCCGGAACGCCCGGAGATCAACCTGCCGCCGCAATCGCCGTTTGCCGTGGCCTCGCTGTCCTATGCGGATGAGCGGGTGGAACGCGCCTCCAACGCCTTCGCGGCACTCGGTGGCGGCGGCATGTCGCCGGCCGACGTGCTTCAATCGTGGAAGCGGCAGCCGCCACCGGCCGGTTCGTCCACCGACTACGTCGCGGCGGGCTCGTTCGAGGACGCGGCGGAGGCCAGGCGCATTGGCGCTCAGCTTGCCGCATTCGGCCAGATCGAGATCCAGCGTTCGGAACTCGACGGCGAGGATTGGTATTCGGTCAATCTCTATCCCGATGGCCACCGCAATCTGGATGATTTGCTGCAGGCGGCATGGTCGCACGGCGCACCGGATGCATTGGCCGTGCGCAACTGAGCGGAAGCCAGTTCGGATTTCCGCTGCGCGGTTGATCCGCCGCGGAAAAAGCCCGATACTTTTTGCGGGCTTGCCGGACGTTCCGGCCAACGGGTCGAACATCATGCAATTTCGCTTGCTCCAGCCTTTCGCCGGGCTTCTGGTTTCTTGCCTGCTATTGCTTTCCCTGGCTCCAGCCAGTGCGCAGCTTTTCGAGACCAAGGCCACGCAGGTCTTCATGATCGATGCCGAGACCGGGACGGTGCTGTTTTCGAAAGACGCCGACAAGCCGATACCACCGGCTTCGATGGCCAAGCTGATGACCATGGAAGTGGTTTTCAACGCCATAAAGTCCGGACGCCTGAAGCTCGACGATACGTTCGTGGTCAGCGAAAACGCCTGGCGCAAAGGCGGCGCGCCGTCGGGAACATCGACGATGTTTGCCAAGCTCAAATCGTCGATCCGGCTCGAGGATCTCATCCAGGGGGTGACGGTGCAGGCGGCCAATGACGGCTGCATCGTCATCGCCGAAGGCATGTCCGGGTCCGAGGACAATTTTGCCGCGCAGATGACCGAGCGCGCCCGCCAGATCGGCCTCAAGACATCGACCTTCGTCAATTCGACCGGCCTGCCGGCGGACGGCCAGCAGACCACCGTGCGCGAGCTGGCGCTGCTGGCCGTGCATCTGTGGCGCGATTATCCGGATTTCTATCGCTACTATGGCCAGAAGGATTTTACCTGGAACAAGATTTCGCAGAGGAACCGCAATCCGCTGCTGGCGATGGACATCGGCGCCGACGGCCTGGCTGTCGGCGCGAGCGAGGCGTCAGGCTTCGGCATTGTCGGTTCGGTCAGCCACAGCGGCACGCGGGTGATCGCGGCGATGAGCGGGTTGGCCAGCGACAAGCAGCGCGCCGAGGAGGCGCGAAAGCTGCTCGACTGGGGTGTTCGCTCTTTCGAGAAGACCGAAATCTTCGCCAAGGACGAGGTGGTCGGCGAAGCCCAGGTTTTTGGCGGCGCGAAATCCGGGGTGACGCTGAAGGCCAAGGGCCCGATCGAAATCTTCCTGCCGATCACCAACCGCGACAAGCTGACGGCCAAGATCGTTTACACCGGCCCGGTTGCAGCACCTGTGGAGGAGGGACAGCCGGTGGGTGCGCTGCGCGTCTGGATCGGCGACACGCTGAGCCAGGAGACACCGCTTTTCGCCGCCGAATCGATCGGCGTCGGTACACTGCCGCAGCGCGCGCTCGACGCGGTAAAGGAACTGGCGGTCGGCTGGCTGCGCTAGCGCCGGCGGCATGGACGTTTGCCCAAACGCGGACTATCTAGAGCGCTACACCACCCCGCAAGCATGCAAGGGCTTTTCGATTGGCGCGCGGATTTTTCATCACCTTCGAAGGCGGCGAAGGAGCAGGCAAGTCGACGCAGGTCGAGCGGCTGGCCAGGAAGATGCGCGCCAAGGGATATGATGTCCTGCTGACCCGTGAACCTGGCGGCTCGCCGGGCGCCGAAGCGGTCAGGCATGTGCTGCTTTCGGGCGCCGCCGAACCCTTCGGGCCGAAGATGGAGGCGCTGCTGTTCGCCGCCGCGCGCTCCGACCATGTCGAGCAGGTCATTCGACCGGCGGTCGAGCGTGGCTCCATCGTGCTTTGTGACCGCTTCCTGGATTCCTCACGCGTCTACCAAGGTGTTACCGGCGGTATCGACCCGGCGTTCATGGCGACGCTGGAGCAGGTCGCCATCAACGGCATGATGCCGGACATGACGCTTATCTTCGACATCGATCCGGCGGAAGGCCTCAGGCGCGCAACGCTGCGGCGCGGCACCGGAACAAGCGCCGACCGCTTCGAGAAGGAGACGCTGGCGATCCATCAGGCCCGCCGAGAGGCGTTTCTGGAGATCGCGGCGGCCGAACCGGAACGCTGTATCGTCGTCGACGCAGCCGCCGATCCCGATACGGTCGAGAATGTCGTCACCGCCGCCGTGTTCACGGCGCTGGAGGCAAGAACGCCGGCGCGCAACCGACAGGTGACGCCGGCATGATCTTCGAGCGCATCGCACCGGAACAGCACGACACGCTGGATGGCGTGCCCGAGCCATCCGAGACACCCCGCCTGTTCGGACACCGGCAGGCCGCGGGAATGCTGACATCCGCCTATCGTGCGGGGAAGCTGCCGCATGCGCTGATCTTTTCCGGACCGGTCGGCATCGGCAAGGCGACGCTCGCCTTCCATCTCGCGCATCATCTCCTGAAACACCCGGACTTCGCGCAGGCGCCGGAAAGCCTTGCCATTCCCGATCCGGCCTCGTCGCTGTTTCGCCAGATCGCCACCGGCGCGCATCCTTCGGTGCTGCATCTGACCCGTCCGCTCAACGACAAGACCAAGAGCTTCAAGACCGTCGTCACCGTCGACGAGATCCGCAAGGTCAGCCGCTTCCTGTCGCTGACCTCGCATGACGGCAGCTACCGGGTCGTCATCGTCGATCCGGCCGACGACATGAACGCCAATGCCGCCAATGCCTTGCTGAAGAATCTCGAGGAGCCGCCGGCACGAACGCTGTTCACTTTGATCGTCCATGCGTCGGGCAGCCTGCTGCCGACGATCCGGTCGCGCTGCCAGGTGGTGCGACTGACACCCCTCGATGCCGCCGATCTGATGGCGGTGTTGGATACCACTGAGCCGCCGCCGCCGGACGATCCGGCGGCGCGGGCGGCGCTGGTCGAACGGGCAGGGGGCAGCGCGCGCAGCGCGATCCTGTTGACGCAGTATGGCGGGCTGGAGATCGCCTCGACCCTCGACGCCCTGGTGGCGGCGAGAAAGGGGGATATCGGCGGTGCGTTTCGCCTTGCCGAGGCTGTCGCCGGCCGTGACCAGGCGATCCAGTTCGACATCTTCAACCGCCGGGCGCTGGAGCTGCTGTCGGACGCGGCAAGTCAGGCAGCACTGACCGGCGACCTCGTACGGGCCAAAACACTGTCGGACACTTGGCATGAGGCTCTGGACGCCATTTCCGAGACCGACACCTACAATCTCGACAAGAAGCAGCACGCCTTGACCATGATCGACCGCCTGAATTCCGCAATGCGAACGTGACGATTGTTTCATGCATGCCGTTTGGGCCACTTTTGGCTGGTGAACAAACTACGCGCCGGCGGGGAAGCGGGCCGGTTCTAGGATTTAGGCTTCAACTACACGGCAACAGGGGGATCTGAGCCGATGGGGCTGTTGCGAATACTGCTCGCCGCGTCGATAGTTTTTGCCCACAGCGGCAATTTGTTCTTTGAAGTGAAGCCCAAATTTGCGGTGCCGGCGTTTTTCATAATCTCCGGCTTCGTCATCGCGCTGGTTCTCAATGAAAAATACACCGGAAAGGTCTGGAGCTTCTATCTAGCTAGGTACCTTCGACTTTGGCCGAGCTACATCGTGGTTTTGCTGGTCACGTTGGCAATATTTACGGACATCAATCCGATAGCAGACTCTCCCATCGCCAATTTGCACCTCTTCGGTGCGTCGTATGGGCTGTTGTTTTTCGATACGCTTGGATGGGTCGGCTACGATGACAAGCTGCACACGATGGTCTTCATGACCGGCGGTGCCGGATTATCCGACGAAAACTCACTCGTGTGGCGAACTCCGATGGCACATATGTGGTCCGTGGGCGTGGAGATGTCGTTTTACCTCGTTGCACCGCTCATGGCTCGTCGGCCGAAGATACTGGCGGCTGTTTTTGTCGCAGCATTCGTCGCTCACCTGTGGATCACGCTCAACCTCATTCCCACCCATCCCCTGCGGGCAAAAAGCGCTGTGAACTCATTCTACCTCTTTGTTGCGGGGATGCTTGCCTATTGGGGTTGGGTTCATTCCAGGCAGTGGTTGGAACGTTTTTCATTCCCCTCGGCCCCGTTGGCGATCGGCACCTTCTTGGTTGCCATATGGATGGGGTTAGTGCTTGATCGCATCAACCCGCTGCTGAGTGACATGGCGTTGCTGGCAACGGCCTTCGCTCTAATCCCGTTGTTCCATTTCTCCAAGGTCAGCAAGATCGACAGGGCAATTGGCGAAGTGAGCTACGCCGTCTACCTCGTTCACTTTCCGCTGGTATTGTATGTGTTCGACGGACATTATCACGACAAGTGGTGGGGGACGTACCTGCTGGCGGTATCGATAACGCTCGCCATTGTTCTGCAATATCTTGTCGTGCGGCCTCTTGAACAAGTAAGGCGACATCTGGCTTCATCGTCCAGCAAACAGGTCCTTTCGGTGGCTCTTGCAACGCCCATGCCGGCTCCGGCAGCATCTCGGAATATGCAATAACCCAGGCTGACTTGGCGACCTCGCACGGGCCAAAACGCTGTCGGACACTTGGCATGAGGCGCTGGACGCTGTATCTGAGACCGACGCCTTCAATCTCGACAAGAAGCAGCACGCCTTGACCATGATCGACCGCCTGAATTCTGCAATGCGAATGTGACTGGGTTTCCGGCATCGGGATGGCAATCGCCGCCCCGATACGATATCCACCGCCACGCCTTTCCATTCAGACATTCATGACGGTTCATTCATGTCACGCGACAAATTCTACATCACGACGGCGATTTCCTACCCGAACGGCAAACCGCATATCGGCCATGCCTACGAGCTGATCGCCACCGACGCGCTTGCCCGCTTCCAGCGGCTCGACGGCAAGGACGTCTTCTTCCTTACCGGGACCGACGAGCACGGCATCAAGATGCTGCAGACCGCGAAGCGGGACGGCATTTCGCCGCGCGAACTGGCCGATCGCAATTCGGCCGATTTCAAGCGCATGGCTGAGGCGCTCAACGCCTCCAATGACGACTTCATCCGCACCACGGAAGAGCGGCACTATGCGTCGTCGCAGGCGATCTGGAAGGCGATGGCCGCCAATGGCGACATCTACAAGGGTGGCTATGCCGGCTGGTACTCGGTGCGCGACGAAGCCTATTACGGCGAGGAGGAGACGGAGGTCCGTCCCGACAATGTCCGCTACGGGCCGCAGGGAACGCCGGTCGAGTGGGTCGAGGAAGAGAGCTATTTCTTCCGCCTTTCGGCCTATCAGGACAAGCTCATCTCGCTCTATGAACGCCAGCCCGACTTCATCGGCCCGACCGAACGACGCAACGAGGTGATGAGCTTCGTCAAATCGGGACTGAAGGATCTGTCGATCTCGCGCACCACCTTCGACTGGGGCGTGCCGGTGCCTGGCGACGAGAAGCATGTGATGTATGTGTGGGTCGACGCCTTGACCAACTACATCACCGGCGTCGGCTATCCAGATGAAAATGCTAACGATTGGCGTTTCTGGCCGGCGGACGCGCACATCATCGGCAAGGACATCGTCCGCTTTCATGCGGTCTATTGGCCAGCCTTCCTGATGTCAGCGGGCATCCCGCTGCCGAAACGCGTCTTCGGCCACGGCTTCCTGTTCAACCGCGGCGAGAAGATGTCGAAATCGGTCGGCAACGTCATCGACCCGTTCACCATGATCGAGCATTACGGTCTCGACCAGGTGCGTTATTTCTTCCTGCGCGAGGTGCCGTTCGGCCAGGACGGCAGCTACAGCCATGAAGCGATCGTCAACCGCACCAACGCCGATCTTGCCAATGGCCTTGGCAACCTGGCGCAGCGCTCGCTGTCGATGATCGCCAAGAATTGCGGCGGCGTGGTGCCGCAGCGAGGCGAGCTGATCGATGCCGACAAGGCGATTCTCGAGCAGGCGGCGGCCGCTCTTGCCGCCGCGCGCAAAGCAATGGCCGAGCAAGGCATCCATCTGGCGCTGGCAGCGATCTTCGGCGTGGTGGCGGATGCCGACCGCTACTTCGCGGGCGAGGCGCCATGGGCGCTGAAGAAGAGCGATCCGGCGCGCATGGAAACCGTGCTGTGGACGACCGCCGAAATCGTCCGCCGCGTGGCGCTGTTGTGCCAACCCTTCATTCCGGGATCGGCCAACAAACTGCTCGACCTGCTGGCGGTGCCGGCGGACAGCCGCGATTTCGTGCATGTCGCGGCTGACCACGCGCTTGTGCCCGGAGTTGCATTGCCCGTTCCGGAAGGCGTGTTTCCGCGTTACGTCGAACAGCCGGATGCGAACGCCTGATGCTCGTCGACAGCCACTGCCACCTGGATTTCCCAGATTTTGCCGAGGAGCGGGCGGCCATTGTCGCCCGCGCCAAGGCGGCCGGCATCGGCCGCATGGTGACGATCTCGACGCGCGTGAAGCGGTTTCAACAAATACTTGAAATTGCTGATACTTTCGACGAAGTGTACTGTTCGGTCGGCACCCACCCGCACAATGCCGCCGACGAACTCGACGTGACGTCGGCAGATCTCGTCAGTCTGGCTGCCCACCCGAAGGTGGTGGCGATCGGCGAGGCCGGTCTCGACTATTTCTACGACAAGGCGCCGCGCGACGCGCAGGCGCAAGGCTTTCGCGCCCACATCGCCGCCGCACGCGAAACCGGGCTGCCGCTGGTCATCCATTCGCGCAATGCCGACGACGACATGGCAGCCATTCTCGAAGACGAAACAGGGAAGGGCGCCTTCCCTTTCATCCTGCACTGCTTTTCGTCGGGGCGCCGGCTGGCCGAAATCGGCGTCGCGCTCGGTGGCTATGTCTCGTTCTCGGGTATCCTGACCTTCAAGAATTCAGCCGAATTGCGCGCCATTGCCGCCGATGTGCCGCATGACCGGCTGCTGGTAGAAACCGACGCACCTTACCTGGCGCCGGTACCGTTTCGCGGCAAGCGCAACGAGCCGGCCTATGTCGCGCACACCGCCAAGGTGCTGGCGGAGACGATTGGCGTCGGCGAGGCCGAAATCGCTGATCTGACGACGAGCAATTTCTTCCGGCTGTTCGGCAAGATGCCGCGACCTCCCGAGCAAACTGCTTGGCCCGAGCAAAGCGCCTGAACGATGACCGACCGGCTGCGCCTCACGATTTTGGGCTGCGGCTCGTCGCCAGGTACGCCGCGTATTACCGGCGACTGGGGCAATTGCGACCCGGACAACCCGAAGAATCGGCGCACGCGCGCCGCCGCGCTTGTCGAGCGGATTGCCGCGAATGGCGGCCGCACCAGTGTCGTCATCGACACCGGACCGGATTTCCGCCAGCAGATGCTGCTGGCCTCGGTCAGGCGCATCGATGCGGTCGTCTACACGCACCCGCATGCTGACCATATCCACGGCATCGACGATCTGCGCGGTTTCGTCCTCGAGCAGCGCCAGCTCATCGATGTCCATGCCGACAAGGCGACGATGCTTCGGCTGCGGGATGCGTTCGGATACTGTTTCGAGACGCCGCAAGGCAGTTCCTATCCGCCGATCGTCAAGCCGCATCTCATCGACCACGCCAGGCCGGTGGTCATCGAAGGAGAGGGGGGCGCCCTCACCCTTGAACCGCTGCCGCAGGTCCATGGCGACATCATATCGCTCGGTTTCCGCATCGGCGCGCTCGCCTATTGCCCCGATATCAGCGACTTTCCAGAGGCCACCGCCGAACGGCTGCGCGGCCTCGACGTGCTGATCATCGACGCGCTGCAGTACAGGACGCATCCCAGTCATCTGTCGCTTGGCGAGGCGCTGGCATGGATCGAACGGCTGGTGCCAAGACACTCCGTGCTGACACATATGCATGTACCGCTGGACTACGCCACGGTGATGGCCGAGACACCTGCCAACGTCGAGCCAGCCTATGACGGCATGGTGATAGAAATCCCTTATGAGTCAGCATGATGGGAAGAAGGCTTCACGGAACGCCGCGTTCCTTGAGCCCCCAAAATGACCAGCGTTCCAATTCGCTCATAGCCAATGTGAGGATAAAGAAGCGTCCCGATGTGTGATGCTGGCATTGTGGTGGCGCACGAACAGCCCGATGGCAAACTTAGTCGCCTGGTTTGCCCCGCCATTGCGGCAGCCTGGCGTTGCCCGGCAAAACGCGGTCCGGCGTCAAGCCGATGAAAAACATCGGCAATTTCCAGCCCGAGTCTGAACCTGAGTTCCATAATCTATCTTATGCGACTTTTGTATGCCGTCGTTGATGCGTAACGACGTTCGGCGCTGGCGAAGCTTTGTCGCTCGGCCTCGTGATTGTCGGCGACGCGCTCGACCCGTTTCAATTCGAACAATCGGACCATTGCGCCGCCCGCTATTCCAGATTGTCTTGTGCATGATGGCTGTAGGTTCAAGGCGTCATCTTCGAAGCAACTTCCCAAAGCGCCCAGGCTTTGCGGCGCGAGTCCTCCACCGCCTGCGTAAATTGCAGCGCTTCGGACGGTTTGCCCATTTCCGCAAGCGCGGCGGCGGCGAAGGTGATCAGCGTTTCCTTGTCGTAGTCGTTCGTCGCAGAATCGATGAGGGTTTGCGCAACCGGCAGGTAGCCGGACAAGGTCAGCGCTCGAACCAGGCCATTGGCCATACGGTCGCGGTTGAAGTTGGCAGGGTCGTCGCGCATCGCCTTCTCGATTAGTGCGAAGACTTCCGGTTGGCGGGCGTGTTCCGCAACGTTGACGAAGGCATAGGCCCGGTCGGACGCAGGAAGTGTCTGTGCAAGATCGATTGCCTTTTGCCACTGCCCCGTGGCGGCCAGTGCATAGATCACGTCCAGCGCGATGTAGGGGTAGTCGTCGGGCGGCACCTGCGCCAATGAGACAAGGACCGCGTCGGCAGCCGCCTTGTCCTTCGTTTTCGTCGCAATGTAGGCCTTGCGGCGAATGGTGCTGGGATCGGATGAGGTCAGGTAAGGCAGCATCGGTTTGGCGCGCTCGGTCTCACCGCCAAAATAGAGCGTTTCCGCAGCCAGTCCGGCCAACTCCTCCCGCTCGGTCTCCGGCACGTCGCCCAGATGCTTCACCGCTTCCGCCGCACGGCCGGCGCGCAAATGGCCGAGCACCTGCCAATAGCTAAGTTGGAGCGGATCCGGCGGCGGCTGGATAGCTTTCACCAAGGCGGCGAGTTTGTCTTCGCGGCCCAGTTCAACAAGGACCGGGCCGATGACGAAGGCATATTTCGTCTCCGAGGTTTCGAGGCGTGAAAGGGTCGCTTGCAGATCGGCCAGACGGTCGGCGCGGGCAAAAGCGGCGATCAGGTCGGCTGACGGGATCGAGTCCGTCTTCGTCAACTGGGCGGCGAATTCGAGCGCCAGATCGAGTCGCCCGGCGCGAGACGCTGTCTCGACCATGCGACCGTAGGGCAAGTTCTCAGTCGTTAGCGGTGCCGCAGTGCGGATCGCGTCCGCAGCCATGTCGAGCGCGCAGGATTGTGTCGGCTTGGCCTGGCACATGAGCGCGGTCAGGCTTTCCTGGGCTATGCCGGCGTTGGGCGCGGCAAGCAGCAGAGCGGCAAGAACCAAACGACGCATCGAATGCCTCCGGAAAGTAAGCTTTCACCGCATTGGGCTTTGGCCCGATTGGATTGCATACACCTAAGCAGAGATTTGTTGATTGGCCAACGGATCGCGGTTTCGTTCTGAATTCAAGGCGGCGACGGCGCTGAAATGACTTGGACGCTGTAGAAGACGGCATTGATGATTTGGAATTGTGGCGCGACGCCAACGGTGAGTAAACTGCCAACACGACCCGCCCCTGCCCGCTAATTTGTCGTCGTTCGTGTAACCGGCGGCAATTCGGGCGCATCCAGCCCCCTGAAAGGATCGCGCCAGGCGTCGATCTCTTCAAGCCGACGGTACCAGCGGCCGACAGAGGGATAATCATCGAGCGGCAATCTGGCGGCATCGTTGAACGGCAGAAACGTCGCCATTCGGAAGTCGGCATAGGAAACCGAATTTCCGACCAGCCATTCCCGTGCGAAAAGCTCCGTCTCGAGTATCGCGGCGGCCGTGCGGAAATGTGTCAGCCCCTCCTCCACGCGCGCCTGATCGATAGGGCCTATGCCGTACCGCTGTTTGGTGCCACGTTCGAAATGCACCGTGTCGCAGGCGAATGCGAAATGCGCCTTGCCCCAACTCAGCCAC
Source organism: Mesorhizobium calcicola (assembly GCF_042682105.1). Lineage (NCBI taxonomy): Bacteria > Pseudomonadati > Pseudomonadota > Alphaproteobacteria > Hyphomicrobiales > Phyllobacteriaceae > Mesorhizobium > Mesorhizobium calcicola. The sequence continues at coordinate 12,609 of NZ_JBHUGY010000033.1, read as the reverse complement.
CGGATCATGTCGGGTTCGTCATCGCCGGTGCGCCAGAAATTTGAATGTGCGTCGCGCGAGAACCGGCAGGCTATGGCGTCTGCCTCCCAGAGGCTCTTTCCGCCGTCTTCCACCAGTATGGGCAAGGAGAGATTGGGATTTAGCGAGCGATATTTCTCTGCCTGTCCCGGAGCGAATGGCGAGGCAAATTCAAATTCGACCTTCGCATCGAGATAGCGGGCCACCGCGACGGCGAGCCGGGGATTGGGATTGCGGCTGAAGTACAGCTTCATTCCATGTCGGTCCTTGAAATGGCGCCTACGAATTCGAGGCGAGGCTCACAGCAGCCGGATTTGGTAGCTCAGCACGCGCTTCGCCGCGGGCGCGATCAGCATCAGGCCCGGCTTGTCGACAAAGTCGCCGTCGAAGTCCACCGGACTTGCGATGCCGTGCCAGGGTTCGATGCACAGGAACGACGCGCCGCCCGGCTTTGACCAGACGCCCAATTCCTGAACCCCCTGCCACGCCATTTCGATCGCCGGACCACGCCCGGCGGCATAGCGCACGCTGTTGCTGGCAGGCCGGTCGAGGATGACCGCGTCCTCGTCGAACAGCCGCTCGGAGAGTGCAAGGATGTTGCCTTCGACAGGTGTCGGCTGCGGCGTTTTCAGCAGCAGGCCGTCCTTCAGGCGACGGATCGGAGCAGGCTCGTCATCGGCAAAGATCAGCTGGTAATCCGTCTTGGCCAGATCCGGCAGCAATGGCCAATTGAACGCCGGGTGCGCCCCGATGGACGCCGGCAACGGCTCGTCGCCGGTGTTGGCGATGTCGAAGGTCACGCCAAGCTGCTGGCGGTCCAGCGTGTAGGTCACGGCGAGGCGGAAGGCGAACGGATAGTGCGTGCGGGTGTCGGCGTCGTCGGTGAGAACCAGCGTGCAGGAGCGAGGCCCCCTCTGCGCCCAGGCAAACGGCTTGTCGCGCGCGAAGCCGTGCTGCGTCATCGGGTAGGTCCGGCCCTGATGGCGCAATTCATCTCCCTTGAGCCGGCCGACGATCGGAAACAGCACCGGCGAATGGCGCCGCCAGGCCGGTCCGGCCTGCCACAGGAACTCAAATCCGCTGATGTCTTGCAGCGAAACCAGTTCGGCGCCCTGCGCGACGATGGTCGCCGAGATGCCGTCGCCTTGAAGCGTTTGGCTGTCTTGTGCCACATGTCCTCGCGCGGCTGGTGTGCAGCTGATGTGGCAGCCAGACTAGCAAATGTCCTTGGGTGTTCAAGGTGGGTCGGGCGTTGCGACATCGACAGTTGGCCGGAGGATCTACCTCCGGCCGTATCCCTCGCCTGCCCGGGCCGGCTATTCGCGTTCGCCGGTGAAATTCAGCAGCAGCTGGAAGATGTTGATGAAGTTCAGATAGAGCGAGAAGGCGCCGAAGACGGCGAGCTTCTGGCGCGATTCCGCCTCGAAATTCTCGGCATACTGCTCCTTGATCGTCTGCGTGTCCCAGGCGGTCAGGCCGATGAATACGGCGATGCCGATCACCGAGATGGCGAACTGCAGCGCGGTCGAGCCGAGGAAGATGTTGACGACGCCGGCGATCACCACGCCGATCAGGCCCATGATCAGGAACGACGAGAATTGGGTCAGGTCGCGCCTGGTGGTGTAGCCATAGAGGCTGGTGGCGCCGAACATGGTGGCGGCGATGAAGAAGGTGCGCGCAATGCTGGTTCCGGTGAAGACCAGGAACACGGAGGCCAGCGACAGCCCCATGACCGCGCAGAAGGCCCAGAACATCGCCTGGGCGCTGGCCGCCGACATGGTCTGCATCTTGAACGAGAACAGCATGACGAAGGCGAGCGGCGCCAGCATCACCACCCATTTCAGCGGGCTGGAGAAGATCGGCACGTAGAGTGCGGGCGTCGACGACACCATGAAGGCGACCAGGCCGGTCACCACCAGGCCAACGCCCATGTAGTTGTAGACGCGCAGCATGTGCTGGCGCAGGCCCTCGTCATAGATGGCGCCGGTTTGGGCGCCGGCGCCGACGCGATATCCCAGATTGGGGCTGTTCATTTGAATTCTCCTTTGTGGATCGGTCAGTAAAGCGTTCTGGCGAGCGTCTCGGCGGCACGGTCGAGGTCGTGGACCTCGCTTCGTCCAACCACCGCATAGGCGACCTCGCCGATCTGGAAATAGGCCGAGGAAATGTCGCCCGAGGGCGCAACGGTCGGCTTGACGACGTCGAAGGTTCCCGGCCGGATCGCAAACAGCGAGACCAGCCCCATCTCCTTCGTCTCGACAGCCATCTCGACGCTCGGACCGAAGCGCGACGGATAGATCTGCACGTCGCGGACCTTCCAGTCCTTGGGCAGCGACGGCATGACGATGGCGGTCGCGGCGCGGATCTCGCCGGCATTGTAATTGGGCGCCTCAGGCTGCGACGGCATGGTCTCGCGCACCAGAGTCGTTCTGTGTGCCCGCACCGCCTCGTCGACATAGGCGGGCGGTTGCGGCGAGGCGACAACCTTGGTCACCGACATCGGTCCGATGATGCCGTTCGCCAGCCACCCGGCGGCGACGAAGGCGGCCACCGCCGCCGCGCGCTGCAGCACACCGAAGATGCGGCCGCGGGCAAGCCCCCTCTCCAGCCGCCGCGCGGCGTCGGCGGTCGCCAGCCGCGCCATGCCCTTGGAACCGGCAAGCGCCACGCGCAATTCATCGCGGGTCCGCAGATCCGCCATCACGCGCGCCGCCGCCTCCGGACGGGTGGACAAAAACGCCTCGACCTCGATGCGGCGGGTGACGTCGAGCTGGTCGTCGACATAGGCGTCGAGATCGGCATCGGCCACGGGATCGACAGTTCCAGTCATGACGGTCCTCCAACGATCCTGAGGTGGGTCTTCGCCTTCGAGGGAGCCGCATCCTCCATCTCGCGAAGCGCCGCACGCGCCCTGCCGATGCGCGACATCAGCGTCCCCAGCGGCACGCTGCTGGCATCGGCCGCCTGCTGGTAGGAAAGCCCCTCGATGGCGACCAGGTGCAGCGCTGAACGCTGTTCCTCCGGCAGATTGAAAAAGGCTTCGCGCACCTGCGCCAGGCGCACCGAATGTTCCTGCGGTGCCGGCGTGCTGCCATCGGCAAGATGTCCGGCCTGTTCGACGCGCGCCGCTTCAGACCTGCGGGACCGCATTTTGTCGATGAAAGTGTTGTGGACGATCGATAGCAGCCAGGCGCGCAAATCGCCGCCGGAGCGGAAGGTGCCGCGCCGCTCATAGGCGCGCACCAGCGCGTCATGCACGAGATCCTCGGCGTCCGTGCTGTCACGCGTCAGCGAGCGCGCATAGCGGCGCAGCGACCCGAGCTGTCCTAAGATGTCAAAGCGTGGCATCGACCGTTTCATGTCCCGTTTACGGAGCATGCGGGGACTTTAATCCCGGCCGCGCCAATTTTTTCGCTGGATGCTGGAGGACATCGTTCGCGGCTGCCCTCGCCTCATGCTCGTGCGTCCGACGATGATCTGCAACGGCACCCCGGCGCAGGTGAGATGCCACCGGTGGTTCGAATGAACGATCAGGGCCTTTCGCCGCGCCGCAACTTGCCTTCAATCGCGGCAATCACGGGCAACAGATCGGCGACGCCCTTGACGACGAAATGCGCGCCGGCGGCGGTAAGCTTGGCCGATGCCTCGGCCCGTTTCATCCTGAACACATCCGCAGCCATGGCCTGCGTCTCCGCCAGCGTGTGGCCGAAGACATTGCCGGTTACCGCCACGCCGACGGTCCACGCGCCCGCATTGATCCCCTCGCCGATACCGACCTCGGTGTCATCGACCTTGACACACCGCCACGGCGGATAGACGCCGAGTTCGGTCAGCGCTTTCCAGAGCATGAACGGCGTCGGCCTGCCGTCGGGCGTATCGCCGGTGCAGACCAGGCAATCCGGCGAAAAGCCCTGCGCGGCGGCAACGGGCAGGATCTCCGCCATGATGTCGCGCGTGTAGCCGGTTGTCGTGCCTATTTTGAGGCCTCGCTTCCGCAGCGCCTTGACCACCTCGACAACACCGGGAATGACATCCGAGAACCGCGCCGCCACAGCCCGGTTCTTCGGCACGAATACGTCGTAGATGGCGTCGATGTCGGCATCCGTCGGCGCATGACCGTGCTGCTCCGTCCAGGCGGCGGCGATCCTGGGCTGTGCCAGCAGTGCTGCGATGTGCGGGCGCTTGGCCATTCCCATCGGCCCCCTCGCCTCATCGACGCTGATCGCCACGCCGAATTCGGCGAAGGCCTCGACAAAGACACCCATCGGCGCCAGCGAACCGTGATCGACAACGGTGCCGGCCCAGTCGAGGACGACGGCGCGAAGCAAGCCGTGGGTGGGCATCATGCGATCTTCCTGGCGTCCGCCGTGGTTGAACCGAAAAGCTCGTCGACCACCTCTTCGGCGATCGCGAACGAGGTGCTGGCGCCGGTGCCGCTGGTGATCATGACCAGCCGCATGCCCTCCCGCGGCGCGTCGGCGAACATTGTTTGGCCGGTTGCCGAGGCATAGATGCCGGTCCAGCGTTCCAGCACGGGCGGCGGCGGGCCGCCGAAGACGGCGCTGAACTCCTCAAGGATGAGGTCGTCGACACGCGCCGACGCGAACGGATCGGGCGTTGTCGCATAGTGGTGTGAATCGCCCACCACGAGCGTGCCGTCGGCACTCTGGACGACGATCAGATGCACGCCGTTGTCGAGCGCGTCGCCTTGCTCTACTTCCAGCCGGCTTCGCAAAGCGGCGGCTTCCGGCAAAGCGGCGTAACCGCTGTAGCGTGCCAGCCCAAGATCCGACATCACCGCTGCCGGCAAGCGAAAGCCGGGATCGGCAAGGCGCATCATCTGCAGTTTGCAGCGGGTGACGCCGTATTGCGCGATACGATCGGGGTAAAGCGTGGCCAGATCGTCGCCGGGACAGACGATCACCTTGTCGGCGAAAACCGGTCCCCGGCTGGTCTCGATATCAGGCGGCTCGATCGAGCGTACTGCCGTTTCGCGCCGGAATTCGACGCCATGCTTTTCGGCGAGGAAGGCTGCGAGCCGCGGGATGGCCTGGCGCGACTCGACACGCACATCGTGCGGGCTCCACAGGCCGCCGGCAAAATTCCGGCCCGCCAGTTCGGGATGGTCGCGGCGAAGCGCATCGGGTTCGAGCAGCAGGCAACCCTCGCCCATCTCGGTTTGAAGAAACGCCTCGACCACCGAGCGCGCTTCGGGGCGGCGCGCAACGACGACCAAGCCGCGCTGGATGACTTCGATGCCGGCGGGCGCGGCCACCTCCAGCCAGATGTCGCGGGATCGCATGGCACGGCGCCACACCTGGCCTCGTTCCTGGCCACTGACCGTAACAAAGCCGAAATTGCGCACCGAAGCGCCGTTGGCCTGAGCGTCACGGTCGATGACGACGACGCTGAGACCGCGACGGATGGCGGCGAGTGCGTGGGCGAGACCGACAATGCCGGCGCCAACAATGGCGAGGTCGAATTTTTGGTGTCGGCTTGTCATTTTCCCCACGCGGATCAACGAGTTCTCCCATCAAACTCTGTCCATATGACAGGAGCGTGTATGGCGCACGCGCGGCATCTGGGTCTCGGGGCGGCGCAACTAAAGCGCTGGCGAAACGCGTTCGATTTGCGTATCACTCCGCCGCGCCAATGGAAACCATTCCCCATGTTTGAAGATCTGCAGCCCGCCCCCGCCGACAAGATCCTTGCCTTGATCGGCCTCTATCGGGCCGACCCGCGCCCCAACAAGGTCGACCTCGGGGTCGGCGTCTACAAGGATCGCGACGGCAAGACACCGGTCATGCGCGCCGTGCGCGAGGCCGAAAAGCGGCTGCTGCAGGGTCAGGATACCAAGACCTATCTCGGTCTTGCCGGTGATACCGGCTTCAACACCGTAATGGCCAAGCTTGCCTTCGGTGCAGGCGCCGACATGACGCGCATCCGTGCGGCACAGGCGCCCGGCGGCTCCGGCGCGTTGCGACTGGTGGCGGAACTGCTGAAGCGGACACGATCCGACGCGACCATCTGGCTGTCGGACCCGACATGGCCCAACCACATGCCGGTGATGCGTGCCGCCGGCCTGCAGATCCGCGAATACCCCTATTTCGATGCTGCCTCGGGCGCCGTTCGCTTCGACGACATGCTGGCGGCGCTGCGGACGGCAAAGAGCGGCGACGTGGTGCTGCTGCATGGCTGCTGCCACAACCCGACCGGCGCCAATCTGGATAGCGCGCAATGGGCCGTCGTTGCCGATCTGGTCGTCGAGCGCGGCCTGCTGCCGTTTGTCGACATCGCGTATCAGGGCTTTGGCGATGGCCTTGAGGCCGATGCTGTCGGCTTGCGCCTGCTGGCCGCGAAGGTTCCGGAAATGGTCGTCGCCTCGAGCTGCTCGAAGAACTTCGCCGTCTACCGCGAACGCGTCGGCGCGGCGATGATCCTGGCCAGGGACGGCGCGCAGGCCGATGTGGCGATGAGCCAGATGCTGTCGGCGGCGCGCGCCATGTATTCCATGCCGCCGGACCATGGTGCTGCCGCGGTGCGCATCGTGCTTGAAGACGCCACCTTGCGCGCCGACTGGGAAGCCGAGCTCGAGGAGATGCGGCTGCGCATGCTCAGGCTTCGGGTCCAGTTCGCCGATGCGCTGCGCCGGCAATCCAATTCCGACCGTTTCGATTTCGTTGCCAACCACCGCGGCATGTTCTCCCGCCTTGGCCTCACGGAAGTGCAGGTCGAGCGGCTGCGTGCCGAGCACGGCATCTACATGGTCGGCGACAGCCGTATCAACGTGGCCGGCCTGCCCGAGGACGGGATGGACGAACTCGCCAAGGCGATCGTTTCCGTTCTTGATTGATTGCCGGGCATCCAGCAACTGTGGACAAGGCCCCCTCGCCGGCTGACAGCGTTGGCCGCGCGAGCGACCGCGCGGTAGCATCCGATAGAGCGCTTCGGCGTTTCACGGAAACGCACTATCTCTCTGTTTTGACGCAATTCCGGACAGAAAACCGTCTCACACTTTTCCTGGAATAGCTCTAGATGACGCCATCGAAAGACATTTCGCGCCTGATCGAGATTATGGCGGCGCTGCGAGCGCCGAAGACAGGTTGTCCATGGGACATCGAGCAGGATTTCTCGACCATCGCCCCCTATACGATCGAGGAAGCCTATGAGGTGGCCGATGCCATCGCACGCGGTGACCTCGACGATCTGCGCGACGAACTCGGCGACCTCCTGCTGCAGGTCGTCTACCACGCGCAAATGGCCGAAGAGGCTGGCGAGTTCGCTTTCCCGGATGTGGTTCAGGCGATCACGACGAAGATGATCCGCCGCCACCCGCATGTCTTCGGCGACGAGACGGCTCGCGGCGCCGGCATGGCCAAGGGCATGTGGGAAAAGATCAAGGCCGTGGAAAAGGCGGAGAAACGAAGCGCCCGCCTCGCCCGCGGTCTCGACCCCGAGGACAATGGCAAGGGGTTTCTGGACAGCGTGCCGGTCGCCCTGCCCGCGCTGACGCGGGCGCTGAAACTTCAGGAGAAGGCCGCCCGTGTCGGTTTCGACTGGAGCGAGGCAGCGCCCATCCTCGACAAGATCGAAGAAGAGATCGGCGAGTTGCGCGAGGCATTGGCGAAAGGCGACACGGCGTCGATCAAGGACGAATTCGGCGACATGCTGTTTGCCGTCGTCAATCTCGGGCGTCACCTCAAGCTCGATTCGGAAGCCGCGCTCAGCGGCACCAACGAGAAATTCCGCTCACGCTTCCACTATGTCGAGCAGGCTCTGGAAAAGTCCGGCAACACGCTGGAAAAGGCTGATCTGGCCGAGATGGAAGCGCTCTGGCAGGAAGCAAAAACCGCGAAGTAAGCGACGTTACCCTTTGGTTTTGGCGCGCAATCTGCTTTCGATCTCTTCGCGGGCGATTTGGGTCGCCTTGAGCGAGATGGTGGCGCTGCCGTCGTCATTGTCGGTTCGCGAAACGACATCGCCATTGCGGTAAAGCCAGTCGACAAGGCCGAACTGCGCCGGCTCGACCGTCACCGTCAGGTCGTCGAGCTCGCCCGCCATCCGCGTCTCGATGATCGCCTTCAGCGCATCGATGCCCTCGCCGGTCACCGCCGACACCGCGACCGGCGGCGCCTTGCTGGCATCGGCGCCATCGGCGAGCAGTCGGTTCCTGTTGCCTTCGTCGAGCCGGTCAATCTTGTTCCACACTTCGATGACCCGCTTGGCGTCGCCGGCATCGACGCCGAGGTCGGCCAGGATGCGCTCGACATCCTCGGCCTGCGCGGCAGTGTCGGGATCGGAAATGTCGCGCAGGTGGATGACGAGGTCGGCCTCGACCACTTCTTCCAGGGTGGCGCGGAAAGCGGCGATCAGATGCGTCGGCAGGTCCGAGATGAAGCCGACCGTATCCGAAAGGATGACCGGCGTGCCATGCGGCAGGCGCACGCGCCGCAGCGTCGGGTCGAGCGTGGCGAACAGCATGTCCTGCGCAAGCACGCCGGCCCCGGTCAGCCTGTTGAACAAGGTCGACTTGCCGGCATTGGTGTAGCCGACGATAGCCACCACCGGAAACGGCACCTTCTTGCGCTTGGCGCGGTGCAGATCGCGGGTGCGGCGCACGGTCTCCAGCTCACCCTGCTACCTTGATAGATAGACAGCAGTGCTTTGGTCTGTCACGAGCGCGAGGCGTTCCCGTGTTCGCCCTGCTGACAGTAAACCACCTTGGTTGACATAACCGACAGCGTGTCCTCGGCTGATTGAGCCTGCAGCTCGAATTCCCGCGCCCATTTTCTGCGTACCGAACTTGTCCGACAGCGCCGCGCGATGTCTCGCGCGGTTGGCGTCAGGTGATTCAATAGATTGTTGTAGTGCGCGTTCTGTTCGAAGTGATCGCGCCGGCCATTGGGACGACCTTCCTGTCGAGCACATGTACTTCGCCTACCGACACCAACGTTGAATCGTGGTTCTGGAAACAGATCCTCAAGAAGGGTGTGGGTCGCCGACTTGGACGTTGCCCGCGCGAAGCCGAAGACCTTTCAGGAGCGTCCCGGTCGGCACCGCCCCTTCGTACTCGTGATGCATGACCCAGCCGACCGCCGCGGCGTCCGCCATCGATGCCAGGGATCTCGATAAAGGTCACGTCATCGAACGTGATATCCGCCTTATTGTCCAATACAAACGGTCGCGGTGCGGACGATAGAGCGGCTCTTCGGCGCGTCGATTCGAATGTCGAGCACACTTAGATCGAGATGATGCGAAAGTGCCTCGGTCATTTGCCCGCCGAAACGGAAATCGGGGGAGAACGGCAGGGGAGCGACCTGGCTCAGATAGTCGCCAATCGCCATCGGGCTCATCAAGCGATCGTTCCGCAGCCGGACAATGCCCCTCATTTCAACTTCGAAAAATCGCTCCGGTGCGTCGGAGATTTCGACGCGTTGCAGCGTGGTCACTTGGCGGATCAGCTCCGCGATACCTGTATCCTCTTCCAATGCGCGCAGAGCTACCTTCAGTTGGCGGCAATCCCAACGCAGTTCGGAAATTTTGGCCTCACCCGGAACGCGCGAACGGAAGATCAGCTCCTGCGCATATGCGAGCCCTGCGAGCCGGCCTACGCCGCGAAATCCTACGGGCCGTGATGTCCCTCGCTGTGGCACTGCCACCAAGTGTCGGTCAACATTGCGACCGAATTCCTGCGAAAGAACGCCGCAGCCAGTTGTCTCGAATTCGACCGTCCTGCTACCAGTGCTCGACGACAATCGTCGACGCGGCCAACCTCGCTGGCAGCGAGCTGGCCCGCGAGCTTGGCCGCGGCGACCGCGCTCAGCTGACAGTTTGAATGTACTCGCGGTACCCGGTCATAGGCGTCGACGCTACATCGCGACTCGAGAACGAGCTCGAGAGCATCCTTGCCGATTACGATGCTGCGGCAACACTCGTGCCGTTCGGACCGTCCCCGCGACTTGTAACGCCGCCGGGCGAGCTTGATTGCAGCCGTCGCGTTCATGCGGCGATCCCTTCATGCGTCTTCGATTTGACAGACCGGGCGGGGCTCCTCTCATGGTGCACAGGCCTGCGTCCTCGACCGTTCATCGCTCCGCAGACCTGTTTCGCAGTTGCGCTCGCGCCCTGGTAAGCTCTTCTGCTTCGCCAAAATTGCAAACACAGTTCGTCTTTAGGCACTGGCACGTAGAAGTCGAGAACCGCTTCAGTGCGCAGTGGTGTGCCTGCTCCGCCAGCCCCGCGCAACTGTCGAGTGATCGCACGGACGACAGATAACTCCAGCAGCTCGCGCCTTTCATAGCCATCGAGCATGTTGACACTCGGCCCGATACGCAGCGAGCCGCTCTCGGACGTCGAACGTTGCGTACCAATCGCGATGAAAAGCTGAGAGTCGTGCGGGAGAGCCAGGATACGCTCGTACGCCTCGAACGTGTGCCGAAGGCCCGCTTAAAAAAGGTGGGTTAGCGCCGCTGACGCATGCGCGGGTCGCCTGCAGGATGAGCTGCATCGAGCGGAGAGCTGGTAACGACGGTCACTTGCTGCCGATCACTCCTCTGTGTGACACGGATCGGGCCGGCGGTTCGGCTGGAAGCGCATTGGAAACGACCAGCACATTGCGCACGCCCAACTCCTTCGTTCGAGAGACTCACGACTATGAGACCAAGCATCGCTCAACACAAGATCGGACAGGCATATGTCATGGAAGTTAGAGGGCATGTAGTTCGAGAGCTCGGTGAGGTCCGTATTCGGCGGCGTCGCACCGCCTGTTCGTACGGCTTCCTCACACCGCCAGAGGTCAAACGCGATCCTCAGCGTGCGGGTAGGCAGATGGCTCGCAGTTCGCGCAGATACTGGGATCTTTGCAGAGGATCCGGGCATCAACACCCTGATTAACGTCGACCCGGCAGCTGGTACAGCACCCGCATCCCTCGCGCTGGAGCTTGCGCCTGGCGTGAACCCGAGATCGCGATTCGGCCGATGATCTCCTTGAAGCGCGGTGCTGCGACAGACATTGTTGGCCATAAGGGTTGTCAAGTCCTTTTTGACCGTAGGCGCGTCGATGGCCTTGATGAGCGCCGTCAGTGACTCTGTGTCCCGCTGCTGCGCCCTCGAGCTTTGGCACTCCGCAGAAGTGACATTTTCGAATACAGCGCGGGAGCGTGTACGCGAAGTAGGCATCACGGACCGGATACTTGTAGTCGATCTCGATCGAGAGGATGCGTAGTCGGGGACATCCATCCTCGATCAGCGCGCGCCCTCGGTAGTCCTCCAGCCTCATAAAGCAGGCAATCCTCTGAAAACTCATCCAACTGGCGCAACAGCCAGGCGGATCCGAGAGCAGCCCCACCATTGATAACTGTATGCCCGCCAGCGTCTCTCTCTCAATGAAGCGCTCGTGCACAATCAATGAGGCGCAGCAATACCCGCGACGAAAACTTTGTCGCTTGACCGTTGGCGCCTCATCCAATGGCGAATTCGAGCGTCACTGCGCAATGCTGCGCAATCTTCGGGTACTCGCAAGAGAAAAGGGTTGTGATCGTAAATGTCGTGTCCCAGCGACCTGGTTCAGCAACTGAGCGACTTTACTGTAGATGAATCGACGCGCATCTCGTTTCCGCCCGCGGTCCATGATATATGGCAATTGTCATCAGGACGAGTCCGGTGGGATACTTGTGCTGCTAGCCGGGCTCGATCAGCAGAATATTCTATGTTAGCACCCATTGACCCCCTTATAACGACGCGCGCTTTCGAACATTCCGCAATAATGTCTACCGCCTGCTTGACGCCCGACCTCGGGCCGCCGAAGCCTCCGCGGGGCCCGAGTGGACCAATCGCTCGTTCGTGGACAAAATCAGAAGCTGCGCGTGATGACGCCCGCTGTCACATGATCGTCCCGCGCGCGCGGCATATCGTTGACCATATCCGCGCGATGCGAAAAAAGCGCATAGACCCCACAGCCTTTGTCAGACATATGCTTGCGTGGATTGGCCACTCCTGCGGAGCACCACGAGCCAACCGCACGCCAGAATCCGGCACGATACGCAGCGCTTCTCGACGAGCCCTCCTTCGAAGACAGTTTGGTTCGCCTTCATGGAATGCAGGATGGCTGGACTGCATCATTACGCAGCGCGAAACGATCCTTTTCAGCCGATGGGTGCTCTGTGCCGCCAAGGTGTCAGGCGCCGATAGCCACGTGCGAGTCTTCTGGTTGTTCAGCGCTGAATGCCATGAAAAGCGCGGGACGTTCGAGGGCACAGAGCTCGGCAAGTTGGGCTTCGTCGGTAGTCGCGCAGACTGGTGCTCAGATCCCGTGGCTTTGCTGTTGCTGATGCTGAAGACCGCCATCTCCTCGCGCTCGGAAGCTCGATAAAAGCACGATGAACGGGAGGGAATCGCAGGTCGCCCAGGTGACGCGAGGCGGTGCTGGCAGTCGACCTCTGGTGCCATGATCTTGCTGGGCGCCGGTCCCGGAGAATCTCCATGGCGAATGCGACCATCCGGAAGCTCGTCGATCCGCCATTCGTCATTGAAAGGCCGGCCGCAGGTTCAGCTTCACACGGGATCGTCGAACTCTTTTCACTGGCTCCTTGA